>JAPOQB010000074.1 GCA_026710965.1 Deltaproteobacteria bacterium
AAACCGCCAGAACGGATCTCCGCGCAGGCCGAAGTCGATGAGCCATAGCGCGAGGATCAGGGCGAATCCGGCATGTGACCAGAAGAACAGGGACGCCTCGTCGATGCCGCTCAAATAAGGCTGGAGAACGGTTCCGAGGAGGAGTGCGGTCACGGCCGCCGCGTCACGGAGTGGCAGTCGAGCGGTGGAACGCTGGAGGAACGCTAGGCTCGTGGCGGCGGCAACGGCGGCCAGCACCGTGAAACCCGCTCCATACGCCAACTCCGCGGCGTGTCTTCCCTCGCTGATCAGGAAGTAGAGAGATGCGAAGGTCAACGCCGCCGCGCCGAGAGCGTATCGCTCCACTACGGGAACGTGTCCCGCGAGCCAAGGCGTGAGGATGGCGGAACTCACGGTTCCGGTCGCCCGCGCGGCCACGAAGATGAAGAGGCAGGTCGCCGTGAAGAACGCGGCGCCCTCTGTCTGGGCTTCCTCCCCAATGTACCAGCTCAGGTAGTAGAGGAAGAACAGCAGCGTTATGAGCCCATAGTGCGGGACGGGCCGCCATTGCCACCGTGCTGCCGTGACCACTGCCGAGCCCCACAGCACCGGGAAGAGGAGAACACCGAAATCCAGCCACGGTTCCAGGCGGCTGAACTCGGTCAACCTGATGCACGTCCACAGAAGGAGGGTGAGGAAGACCAGGTTAAGGGTGGCGGCCGACCGGGCGCCCCAAACCGTGACGAGGCCGCCCGCGCACCAGAGCATGACGGCGCCGGCAATGCTGTCCGAGGAGATGTGGTACATCTGCGCGATGAGCACGATGTTGGCGCCGAAGAGACTGGCGGCGAGAACGAAGAGGCTTTCCGAAATCCAACGCGGGCTCCCGCGGAGCACTGCGGCGAGGGCGCCGGCGTAGAGGGCGGTCATGCCACCCAGCAGGATCAGAAGCCGCAGGCCGTAGCCCACGCCGTTCCAGTTGCCGGAGACAAGGGCAATGATGCCGAGGACGACGAGGACGAGCCCCGCGGCCAAGGCGAGGGCGAACGGCCTGTAGCGCTCCTGCGGGCTGTCGAGATCGGCGAGGATCGCTTCCCGGTCTGTCTCGGACAGCCAGCCGAGTTCCACCCATCGGGCTAGGTCACGTTGCAGGCGACGCGTGTAGGAAAAGGGATTCATCGTCAGGACGCCTCGGCCGCGGCGTTCCGGCCGGCGATGCGGCCGAAGGCCAGCACCTCGGTGAGGTTGCTCGCGCCGGGATAGTTCTGGGACCACATGGAGCCCAGCTCACCGGCTCCGTACAGCCCCTTGATGGGGCGGCCCCAGGCGTTCAGCACCTGAGCCCGGGCGTTTCGCCTCGGCCCGCCCTGGGTGTTGAACAGGCTCGGCCACAGGGCGGCGCCGTAGAACGGTGAGCGCTCCAGCGGCCGCAAAGTGTCGGGAGTGCGGCCCAGCGCTTCGTCCCGGCCCTGGGCGCAGGCCCGGTTGTACTCGTCCATGGTCCGTTCCAGCGCGGCCGGGTCGAGACCGAGGGCCGCGGCCAGCGCCGCCGGGGTGGCCCCGGTCTTGATCCAGCCCTTCTCCACCTCGGCCGCGTTGTCGTCGCTCCACCGGTACCGTTCGGCCACCGCGCCCCGGCC
>JAPOQB010000763.1 GCA_026710965.1 Deltaproteobacteria bacterium
ACGCCCGCCTCCTCCGGCGACGCCAGCGGCACCGGACGGTACTGGTGTTCCGAGGGTTCAAGATAGTCCCAGGTCCGTTCGCATTCCACCACGTGGGCGTCCGAGTCCACGATCAAGGGCTTTCCGTTGGCGTCTCCACTCATGTCCTTGCTCCTTTGCCCGATTTCCCGAGCCGGACAGTCGCTCGGGGCACGGGCGGGTTTGACACCCGGCGCTACAGCGCGTAGAGCCGGCGCGCGTTGTCACTCAGGATCTTTCGCTTCACGTCCTCGGCCAAATCGGTGCGATCCCGGAAGATCCTGATGGCATCCATGTCGCTGGACGTATCCGTGTGGCCGTAGTCGGTGCCGATGACCAGGCCGTCCTCGCCGCTCTCCTGGACGATGTACGGCAGGTCGTCGGTGTTCTCGCAGGTCACGAACATCCGGAACGCTTCCATGGGGTTGTCCGGCCATTCCCGGCCCCTGGTCCTGAACCGGTTCCGGGTCTCGTGAAGGATCCACGGCAGCCACTGGGCGCTGGCCTCGATGAAGCCCCAGCGCAGATTCGGGAACAGCTCCGGCACCTCGCTGAAGAGCACGTGGGCGAAGCCGCCCACCGTGGGGATGCGGAAGCGGTGGAAAAAGGCTCCCAGCCAGAGCGGATGGCGGTAGAGGTCGTTGAGCCAGGCGTTGCCGTTGGCGATGTGCACGGCAATGGCCAGGTCCAGGCGGCTGGCCTCCTCGTAGATGGGATAGAAATACGGGTCCACCAGCGGGCGGTTGCCCTCGACGGGCCGCATCAGCACCGCGCAGGCGCCGTGCTCCCTGGAGAAGCGGATCTGGTCCAGCGCGTCCGGCATGCTCAGGGTAGGCGCGAGACACGACCAGCGCAGCCGTCCGTCCGACTGGGACCAGATATCCGCGAGCCACCGGTTCCAGCTCCCGCACAGCGCCACCTCCACCGGAACGCGCTCCGTCACCTCCTCGATGAACATGGTGTTGTGCAGCACCTGAACGTCCACCCCGGTGGCGTCCATGTGCTCCAGCCGCAGCCCCACGTTGCCCAACTCCCGGGCCTCCCTGGCCTCGGCGAACCTGCGGCCTACCTGCTCCTGCCGGCGCCGCAACTCCTCCTCCGAGAACGCCGGGAAGCGATTGCCTCGCACCTTGCCGTCCACGAGCCAGAACTGCAGCGTGACGCCTCCGTCTTCGGGCGCCGCCAGCGGCACCGGGCGGTACTGCCGTTCCGAAGGGTCGAGGTAGTCCCAGGTACGCTCGCATTCCACTACGTGGGCGTCCGCGTCGACGATCAAGAGCTTTCCGTTGGCGTCTCCGCTCATGGCCTTGCTCCTTTTCTCGTCTTCCCGAGCCGGGCAGCCGTCCTGGCACGGGCGGGTTTGAAACCCGCCCCCTACAGCCCGTAGAGCCGGCGCGCGTTGTCGCTCAGGATCTTGCGCTTGACGTCCTCGGACAGGTCCGTGCGCTCCCGGAAGACCTTGATGGCATCCACGTCGCTGGAGGTGTCGGTGTGGCCGTAGTCCGTGCCGATGACCAGGCCGTCCTCGCCGGTCTGCTGCACGATGTACGGCAAATCATCGGTGTTCTCGCAGGTCACGAACATCCGGAAGTGGTCCATGGGATTGTCCGGCCACTCACGGCCCAGGGTCCGGAAACGGTTGCCGACTTCGTGAAGGATCCAGGGCAGCCACTGGGAGCTGGCTTCGATGAAACCCCAGCGCAGCTTGGGGAACAGCTCCGGCACCTCGCTGAAGAGCACGTCGGCGAAGCCGCCCACGGTGGGGATGCGGAACCGGTGGAAGGTGGCGCCGAGCCGGACCGGGTGGCTGTAGAGGTCGTTGAGCCAGGAGCTGCCGTTGGCGATGTGGATGGCGATGGGCATGTCCAGGCGGCTGGCCTCTTCGTAGATGGGGTAGAAGTACGGGTCCGCCAGCAGCTTGCTCCCCTCCACCGGGCGCAGCAGCACCGCGCACGCACCGTTCTCCCTGGAGAAGCGGATCTGGTCCAGCGCGTCCGACATGCTTAGGGTCGGCGCCATGCACGACCACCGAAGCCGCCCGTCCGACTGCGACCAGATGTCCGCCAGCCAGCGGTTCCAGCTCCCGCACAGCGCCACCTCCACCGGCGGCCGCTCCGTCACCTGCTCGATAAACATGGTGTTGTGCAGCACCTGCACGTCCACGCCGGTGTCGTCCATGTGCTCCAGCCGAAGCGCTACGTTGCCCAGCTCCCGGGCCTCCTTGGCCTCGGCGAACTTGCGCCCCACCTGCTCCTGGCGCCGTTGCAACTCCTCCTCCGAGAAGGCCGGGAAACGGAACCCCCGCACCTTGCCGTCCACCAGCCAGAACTGGAGCGCGGCGCCGTTTTCTTCCGGCGACGCCAGCGGCACCGGACGGAACTGCCGCTCCGAGGGTTCGAGATAGTCCCAGGTACGGTCGCATTCCACCACGTGGGCGTCCGAATCCACGATCAATGGGTTGCCGTTGGCCTCTTTACTCATGGCGTGCTCCTTTTCACGGTCGTATTCGTTCGGCTGTTTCGGGCGGGACACGGCCCGCCCTTTCTCTTTTACTGCAACTCGGCGAAAAAGTCGTTGCCCTTGTCGTCCACGATGATGAACGCCGGAAAGTTCTCGACGTCGATCTTCCACACCGCTTCCATGCCCAGCTCGGGATAGTCGAGCACCTCCACGTGCTTGATGTTGTCCTTGGCCAAAATCGCCG
>JAPOQB010000873.1 GCA_026710965.1 Deltaproteobacteria bacterium
AACCGCTTCATCGAGTCGGCGGCGGTGACCGCCAAGCTGCAGAGCACCCTGGCGCGGTTCGACGTCATCGTGGGCACGGAAGAGGAGTTCCGCATCGCCGGCGGCGCCTCCGACACCGTCGAAGCGCTGGCCAACGTGCGCGAGGTGTCGGAGGCGGCACTGGTGTGCAAACGCGGCGCCGCGGGCGCCACCGCCTTCGAGGGGCCGATCCCGGCGAGCCTCGATGACGGCGTCAGCGGAGAATCGTTCAGGGTCGAGGTCTTCAACGTGCTGGGCGCCGGCGACGGCTTCATGGCCGGACTGCTGAAGGGCTGGCTTTCGGGCGAGGACTGGGCCGAAACCCTGCGCATCGCCAATGCCTGCGGCGCGCTGGCCGTGTCGCGCCACGGCTGCACGCCCGCGTATCCCAGCGCGGTCGAGTTGCGCGACTTCCTGGAGAACGGGCCTTCGACCCCGGCCGTGCGCCATGATGGGCGGCTGGAGCAAATCCACTGGGCCACCAACCGGTCCAAGGCATGGCCGAGCATGCACGTCTTCGCCTTCGATCACCGCTCGCAGCTCGAAGACATGGCCCGGGAGAGCGGAGTCGGGACGGCGCGGCCCGCGGCGACGGGTCGTGGCCACGGCGTGGGGGACCCGCGTGGCGCCGGGGACTCGGACAGCCGTGGCGCCGTCGCGGACCGCATCGGCGCGTTCAAGCGCCTGTGCCTGGAGGCCGCGCTCCGGGTCGCCGGCGGCCGCGACGGGTACGGCATCCTGTGCGACGGCCGCCTGGGCCGCGACGCGCTCTACGCGGCGGCGGGCACGGGGCTGTGGATCGGCCGTCCAGTGGAGCGGCCGGGTAGCCGGCCACTGCGGCTGGAAATCGGCGACGACTTCGGCTCCGCGCTGGCGGAGTGGCCCGCCGAACACGTCGTGAAGGTCCTGTGTTTCTATCGCCCGGACGACCCGGAGGATCTGCGAGCCGACCAGGAAGCGACGGTCAGGCGGCTGGCCGAGGCCGCCCGCGCCAACGGGCTGGATTTCCTCCTGGAGATCATCCCGTCGAAGTTCGGCGCGGTCGACGATTCGACCACGGCCGCCGTCATCGAGCGCTTCTACGCCATCGGCGTTTTCCCGGACTGGTGGAAGTTGGAACCGATGGCTTCGGACGCCGCCTGGCGGAAGGCCTGCGCCGCCATCGAGAACAACGATCCCCATTGCCGGGGTATCGTCGTCCTGGGCCTGGACGCGCCCTTCGAGGAGTTACGGGCCAGCTTCCGGGTGGCGGCCAAACATGAGATGGTCAAAGGCTTCGCCGTCGGGCGCACGATCTTCGGCGACGTGGCGCGCACCTGGATGGCCGGGGGCATGGGCGACGACGCGGCGGTGGCGCGGATGGCCGAAAATTTTGCCCGCCTCTGCGAAGCGTGGGACGAGCCGCGGCGGGCGGCCCAACACGGTGCAAGGGACATCGAGCATTGATGGCTGAATTGGCGCCCTTCGACTTCGCTCCGCTAACGCGGAGCTACGCTCAGGACGAACGGTATCGTGGAGTCCCACCCTCACCGGTGTCGTGGAGCCCCAAACCGATCCGGTTCGTGAGCCCCAGCCCCTCCCGCGTCGCGAGTCCCAAACCCATCCGGTTCGTGAGCCCCGGCACCTCCCGCGTCGCGGGTCCCAAACCCATCCGGATCGTGAGCCCCAACCCCGTTCGTCCTGAGCGTAGCGTAGCGCCAGCGGAGCGAAGTCGAAGGGCGCCATTTGATGGCAAGCTGCGCGAGGACTGACGAGCCATGAACACGATCCGACTGACCGCGGCCCAGGCGCTGGTGCGGTATCTCAGCGCACAGATGAACGAGGACGGCGAACGCTTCATGGCGGGTGTGTGGGCGATCTTCGGGCACGGCAACGTCGCCGGCCTCGGCGAGGCCCTCTACCAGGCCGGCGACGCGCTGCCCACCTGGCGGGGTCACAACGAGCAGGGCATGGCCCATGCGGCCATCGCCTTCGCCAAGGCGAACAACCGCAAGCGGGCCATGGCGGTGACATCCTCCATCGGCCCCGGCGCCACCAACATGGTCACGGCCGCGGCACTGGCGCACGTGAACCGCCTGCCGGTGCTGCTGCTGCCTGGCGACGTCTTCGCCAACCGGCTCCCGGATCCGGTGCTGCAACAGGTGGAGGACTTCTCGGACGGCACCGTCAGCGCCAACGACTGTTTCCGCCCGGTGAGCCGTTACTTCGACCGCATCACCCGTCCCGAGCAGCTCCTGACGGCCCTGCCGCGAGCCCTGGCCACGCTCGTGGACCCAGCCGGGTGCGGTCCCGTCACCCTCGCCCTGTGCCAGGACGTCCAGACCGAGGCCTACGACTACCCCGAAACATTCTTTCAGCCGCGGACCTGGGGCATGCGCCGGCAACGGCCGGACGCGGGTGAGCTGGCCCGGGCAGCCGAGGCCCTGAGCGCGGCCGAAGCGCCCCTGATCGTCGCCGGCGGCGGCGTGCACTACTCCGAAGCGTGCGAGACCCTTGGCGCGTTCGCCGAGCGACACGGCATCCCGGTGGCCGAGACCCAGGCCGGCAAGTCGGCGCTGCCGTGGACGCACCCGTGCAACGTGGGCGCCATCGGCGTCACCGGCGCCGAAAGCGCCAACACGCTGGCGCGGACAGCGGACCTGATCCTTGCGGTGGGGACCCGGTTGCAGGACTTCACCACGGGATCCTGGAGCCTTTTCCAGAACCCGAAGGCACGGCTATTGACCGTCAACGCGGCGCCCTTCGATGCAACCAAACATGACGCCGTAGCGATGGTGGGCGACGCT
>JAPOQB010000073.1 GCA_026710965.1 Deltaproteobacteria bacterium
CCGACCCGAAGAAACAGGCGGGCGCGTTGCAGCTTGACCATGTCGCTCGGTACCGGTTCGAACGTGTGCGGGCTCGCGCCCGGCGGCACCAGCACATCCACCTTGACGCGATCGCCTCCCACCTCCTGAGCGACAAAGGCGATGGGCAGGACGCTGGCGACCACACCCACCGGAGCATCGCTGCCGAGCGCCGGGTGTGCGCCGATCCAAAGGCTCACAACGATCGCAAGTAAAAGCCCTGCCAGTCTGTTCATGTGTGAATACCCCCTCAAACGAGAATAGATAATGAGTTCCTATTCTCACTAGAATGGCTTGTCAAGCAGGGGCATCGGACTCCGCACCTCACCGGACCACGCGCAGGTTGACCTTACCGTCCGGACCGGACTGGACGACGTAGGTATCCATGCGCGGCAGGATCTCCTCGATGGTTTCGAGATAAAGCCTTTCCTCTGTAAGCCTGGGCATCTTACGGTGTTCAACCGCCAGACGGCGGAAGCGTTCTCCCTCCCCCTTGGCGATCTCCACCCGCCGGTGGCGCGCGGCCTCGGCCTGGTTCACGCGATGCTCCGCCTCCCCCTCGGCCTCCGCCAGGACCTGGGAGCGGTCGGCGCGCGCCTCGTCCACCACCCGTTCCTTGTCCGCCAGGGCGCTCTGCACCTCCTGAAAGGCTTGCCGCACGCCCCCCTGCTCGGGCGGCGCCAGCGTCTGCACGTTTACCGACTGGATCTCGATGCCCGAGCCGTGATCGTCGAGGATCGCCTGCACCTGCCGCTGCACCGCGTCCAGCAGGTCGTTGCGCCGGGTGGTCAGCGCGGCGTCCACGCTCTCTCCCGCGAGAAACCGCGTCACGACCTGGCGGCCGGCCCGGCCCAGCAACTCCCGCGGGTTCTCGTGCGACACGTCGAAGCGTGTCAGGCTGCGGATGCTGTACTGGATTCCCAGCTTCCCGGCGATGACGTTGGTGTCGCCCAGGAGCCAGAGGGACTCCAACTCGCTCCCGACGGGTCCTTGCGGCTGCGTGTGCTCCACCGGCATGAGGAAGTTCGTGGCCGTCCTCGCCACCACCACCCGGCCCAGCGGCCACGGCGGGTTCCAGTGTATTCCCGGGAGGACGTCCCGCCCCACGGCCCTGCCGAGAACGTACGCCACCGCGCTCTCGTCCGACTCGACATTGTAGATCCCCAGCGCCAGCCACCCCGCCAGCAGGACCGCGGCGCAGAGCAGCATCCGGTACCGCAAACGGCCGGTCATGAGCCCGTGCTCCCCCGCGCCGGCGCCGGACCGGAGCCCGTGGTACGGGCCGGATCGGCGTTCCGCGTCGCCGGCGGTGCGCCGTCGGGCACCGTCCGGGCGCTGGGGACCCTGGAGGTCAGGATCTCCAGAAACGGCGAGTCCGCGGGCAGGACCAGCGTGGTCTTCTCGTTCAGCACCTTCTTGTAGGCTTCCAGCGTCCGCAGGAAGCGATAGAACTCGGCGTGCCCTTTGTAGGCGCCCGCGTAGATGCGCGCCGCTTCGGCCTCGCCCCCGCCCCGCAGCATGGCCGCCTTGGCCTCCGCGTCCGCGATGATCCGCGCCCGTTCCCGTTCGGCGCGGGCGGCGATCTTCTGGGCTTCGGCCCGGCCCTCCGAGCGATGGCCCCGGGCAATGCGCGCACGCTCGGCGCGCATGCGAGCGAAGACGCTGTCCAGGTTCTGCGGCGGGAAGATGAGGCGGGTCACGCCCAGGCTCACCACCTCGATGCCGAGGTCCTCCCGCGCCACCCCGGCAACGGCGCGCTCCACCGATCCCTCCAGCTCGGCCAGGCTGGCGCCGTCGCCGGCGGTCCCAAGGATCGTCCCGAAGGGCCGGTCGCCCAGCGCGCTGCCGATCTCCGACTGCACCAACGCGGCCAGGCGGCTCTCCGCGAAATCGCGGTTGCGCAGCGCGGCCAGGTACCGCACCGGGTCGGCGATCTTCCAGGAGATGTACGTGGAGACCAG
>JAPOQB010000838.1 GCA_026710965.1 Deltaproteobacteria bacterium
CCTGGCGGCAAGCCACGTTGCCCTGCGTGGACTGGGTCATGATGTCCTCGAGGCGGACGCTGCCCCGGTAGGGCGACAGGGGCCGGTGGTCGTGCTCGGGCTTTTCGGCGGTGGCGACGGGTCGCCGCGAAGGCGCGAGCCTGGTCATGAAGTCCGGGTCCGGGCCGGTGTAGTGGTCCACGGTGTACAGGGTGAAATGGTCGTCGTCGTCCGGAGTGACGAACATCCAGTGGGCGTTGCTCGAGCCCCGGGCCAAGGCTTCCCTGGGCTCCTTGAAGTGGGTGAACTCGGTGTCGCCGATCTGCATGACGCTGGGCAGCGCGTAGCTCTTCTCGTCGACGTAGCTCAGGCCCTTCTCGGCCGCGGGTTTCCGCGATACCACCTTCATGCCGTAGTCCGTCTCCACGGCATCGAACGGCGGCACGTCCCGGGCATTGAAGAACCAGCTCCGCCAGGTGCCGTCGTCCGGGTCGGAAAGGTGCAGCGTGGAGAAGTGGGCGGGGTCGGCGCCGTTCTCGATGAAGTTGTACCAGTTGTAGTCGTAGTGGCGTGCCGCCTCGATGCGCCGCTGGCCGCCGGGTTCCGCCAGGGGAGCGTATTGCGGCAACGGCGGTTCGTGGTCGGGCGGCCCGAGGTAGGCGAAGATCAGTCCGCCCAGCTCACGCACCGGGTAGGACAGGTGGCGCACCTTCTCGTGGAACACGCTGCCGGGCGGCTCCGCCGGCTGCTCCAGGCAGGCGCCCGAGATGTCGAAGAGCCACCCGTGGTAGGGGCAGCGCAGACCCGACGGCCCCACGTCGCCGTATTCCAGGGAGGTGCCCCGGTGAGGGCAGTGAAGGCCCAGCAGCCCCAAGCGGCCGGCGCCGTCGCGAAACAGCACCAGGTCCTCTCCGAGCACCCTGACCCGCATCGGGATGTCCCGCAGGTCGTCGCTCCGCGCCGCCACCATCCAGTAGCGCCTGAACCACTCGCCCGCGGGCGTACCCCGTCCCACTTGAGCGAGATCACGCGCCGTCAGCATTTCCGGTTCCCTGTTGTCGTTCATGCGGGGCGAGTGTCCCGTTAGAAAAAGCGAGTCGCCCTTCGACTTCGCGCCGCTTCGCGTCGCTACGCTCAGGACGAACGGCCATGACAGCCAGACTTACGTTCGTCACCGGGCATAGCGAGTCCCGACCCCGTCGAAGGCTCAGGACGAACGGTTGTTGTAGCGATATTTCCATTCGTACTGAGCATAGCGAGCCCTTTTCCCGTCGCAGGGCCGAACACGAAGTTGCGACAGCCGTTTCTTCGTTCGTCCTGAGCGTAGCGACGCGAAGCGGCGCGAAGTCGAAGGGCGCATTCCATTCCCTGGGGATTCCCGGACGCGGCGCTAACGCCACGAATGCAGCGGCTTCCATCCGAGGATCTCCCTGGCCCGGGCATTGCTGAACACGCCTTGAACGCCGGTGAGCTTCCCGGCGCGGTCGCCGATGGCGGGCTTGAGCCGCGGCAGCAGCTCGCACAGGGGCTCGGCCACGGTGCTGTCGTC
>JAPOQB010000072.1 GCA_026710965.1 Deltaproteobacteria bacterium
GACCTGCAGCTCACCTTCGTGGGCGTGAACTACTACGACGGCCAGGGCTTCATGGCCCCCAAGAAGCTCGGCGTCAAGTCCGCCAAGGACCTCGCCGGCGCGTCGGTCTGCATCCAGACCGGCACCACCACCGAGCTGAACCTCGCGGACTACTTCCGCGCCAACAACATGAAGTATGAGCCGGTGCCCATCGAGACCAACACCGAGGCGCGCACCAACTATCTGGCCGGCCGTTGCGACGTGTACACCACGGACCGCTCCGGCCTGGCGGCGACCCGTGCGGCCACCGACAACCCGGACGCCCACGTGGTGCTGCCCGAGATCATTTCCAAGGAGCCGCTGGGGCCGCTCGTGCGCCACGGCGACGACCAGTGGGCGGACATCGTGCGCTGGAGCCTGAACGCCATGATCGCGGCCGAGGAAATGGGCGTGAGCTCCAAGAACGTGAGGGCGATGGCGTCGAAGGAAAACAAGAACAAGGAGGTCAACCGTCTGCTCGGAGTCGAGGAACTGCAGGGCCGCGAGCGGCTGGGGCTGTCCAAGGACTGGGCGGTCAACGTCATCGCGCAGGTGGGCAACTACGGCGAGGTTTTCGAGGCCCATCTCGGCACGAAGACGCCCATCGGCCTCGCCCGGGGCCTCAACGCGCAGTGGACGGACGGCGGACTGCTCTACGCGCCGCCGTTCCGGTAGACCGCGACAACTAACGTGGGCCGTATGGACCCGGCGTCCAAATGGACGCGGCGCCGGCATCCCATACGGCTCGCACCGTAGAATCTTCGGCAAGCCCCGAACCCGGCGGGGCTTGCCCGCGACACGCATAGCATCATGGGGATTGCGCGAACTGGCTCTCCATCACGGCAGGGACGGAGGATTACGCTGACCGCCTGACCGCATACCCTGCACGAACCAGGAGTCCCGCGGACACCATCCGCTCCACGGTTTGGGCCACGCGCAAGCCGTTCGGAGGCTTTGGAAATGCACCGCTCACTTGCAGATGGTTGAGGAAGTTGCCGAACTGGCCAGCCAAGTTCTTTTCGTCGACGACGGTGAGTTCATTTCCGGGGACGGTTAGAAGGTCCTTGGTGAACGCCAAAAAAACCATCCGCTGGAGATCCCTCACAAGGAGCGGCCACGGGCCCGGAAATACTGCTCATTCCTTGCTGTAACGGCGACGAAGGTGGGCCTTCAGGACCTTCCCCATGGGGCTCTTGGGCAACTCGTCCACGAAGCGGTACCGGCGCGGCACCTTGTAGCCGCCCATGAACCGCCGGCAGTGTTCGATGAGAGATTTCTTTCCGACGCCGTCCGCGAGATCGGACCCAGGTGCGGACACGATCACCGCGAGGACCGTCTCTCCCCAAGTCTCCTGCGGCACGCCGATGACGGCGGCCTCCATCACGTCCGGGTGCCTGTTGAGGACGGCTTCGACCTCACTCGACCAGACGTTCTCCCCGCCGGTGATGATGATGTCCTTCTTCCGATCGAGCAGATGAAGAAAGCCTTCGTCGTCGAGCCGCCCGACGTCGCCCGTGAAGAACCATCCGTCGCGGAAGGCCGCCGCGGTCTCGTCCGGCCGGTCGAGATAACCGGGGGACACGTTCGGGCCGCGGACCGCGATCTCGCCCGCTTCCCCGACCGGCAAATCGTCCCCCTCGTCATCCACGATGCGGAGATCCACTCGCACGAGGGGCCGTCCCACCGAGGGCAGCCGTTCCCCGGTCAAGTGGTGGTTCCAGCCAAGTGTGGTCAGAATCGGTGAGGTCTCGGTAAGCCCGTAGCTGTGCACCAGTTCGACCCCCGGAAAGGTCTCCATCATCCGGCGGATCCGGACGGTGTCGATCGGCGCGGCGCCGTACGTGATCCTGCGAAGGCTGGAGATGTCGAAGTCCCGAATTCTCCCGTCCCGGATGATCCGGATGATCATGGTCGGGGAGAGCAACGTGAAACTGGCGCGGCCCCTCTCGACCGCGGCGAGGAATGCATCCGGCGTGAAGTTCGGCAGGTAGACGTGCGCCGCGCCGACAAGGGAGAACGGTGTGCCGAGCAGATCCGCGGAATGGAACATGGGCGCAACGTGAAGCATCACGTCGTCCTCGGCGACGCGATACGGCTCCATGAGCTGGAGGCCGTTGGTCACGATGTTGCGATGGGTGAGCCGTACGCCCTTCGTCAGACCGGTGGTGCCGCCGGTGTACAGAAGCAACGCGTCGTCGTCCTCGGTGACGGCAGCGCCCGAGTCCTCGGGTGAAGCGTCGCGGATGTCTTCGTAGACGGGCCGTCCCGGCATGCCGCCGTGTTCGCGCCCGATCCAGAGGACCGCGTCCCGGTACGGCGCGAGCGCCGGATCGGCGATGCGGCTTGCCCAGTGGTCCTCCACTGCAACCAGGCGCGGCGAGATCCCCTCCAGGATGGCCGTGATCTCCACCGGGGCGAGCCGGTAGTTGATGGGCACCGGCACGGCGCCCATCCAGTAGCCGGCGTGAATCAACTCGGCCTGCCGCGGGTCGTTGCGGCACAGGATGGCAAAACGGTCGCCCGCCTCGACCCCAAGCGCACGCAACGCGCCCGCCGTCTGCCGTATCCGAGCGACGAACTCGCCCCAGGTCAAGGTGGGGCCGCCGGATACAGGAACCAGCGCGGGGTTAGCCGGGAAGTGCCGTTCAACCCGTTCCAGCAGCGTCCGCATCGTAGTCATGGATCGAAACCATCCTCGGGGGACACCCCACGCCGCCCTACACGAGATCTTGATGCTCAAGACAACCGAGCATCAGGGCGATGCGCTCTGAGGTGGTCCTGGTTTGTAGGACAGGATAGCGGCCAGGACGGAGTGAAGCCATTCGGTATTGTGAAACGGTATCCATCGGGCGATGACCGTTGGGCTTGGAAGCCATCTGAGAGTTCTTGCAGTTAGACGGCTTCGGACACAAGCGAGCGCGAGCGGCGCGCTCGACGAAGATGTTGTCCATGCAACGGCCCCCGCCGTCGATGGAGATGGCGACGCCGACGTCTTCGAGGGTAGCGGTGGACTCCAGGCTGGTCAACTGGCTGCCTTGGTCTGCGTAGCGCTCCAGGGCTTCCGCGAGGGCGTCTGTGCTTGGTCCCCGCCGCCAACCGGGTATCCCTTCAGGATGTCGGCGGCGATGCTGTCGGATACGCGGACGGCGGACTCGCGCACCGACTCCCGCGCCAGATGCGCGTACCGC
>JAPOQB010000071.1 GCA_026710965.1 Deltaproteobacteria bacterium
CAGCACGTCAACACCCGTGCTCTAGGTGCCTATCTGAGTCGTAACAAGGAACGAGGTGGCCCCTTTGTATTGCACCGAGGCACTGGTCGGAAGTGGTTCGTGTCGCTTGGTGAGACCGCGCCAAGGGACCTGCTCGCTGCGCCGCAACAGCAACGAAGCCCCGAGGTAGAACAAGCCATAGAGGCCCTGCGGACTTGCGATTCTGCCGGCGTGAACGTCATTGGGTTCATCTTGGATGATGAAGCTATGGCTCGAACGCTGAGGGAGCTACCCCATGAGCAACTATTGGCGCTTCAGGCCGAATACGAAAACGGTCGAGAATTGGCCAAGGAAATCCAGGATGCCACGACGGCATCGCACACGAACCTTACGACTGGACAGGTTTTTGGACCCGAAGGCTACATGAAGGACACGCATCCCGACTGGACTGACGAAGAACGTGCAGAGGGGTATCTTCATTTCATTGTATCTCATTTGGCGTGGAAGGCTCACTACGATCAGGTTGGTGGGTCAGTATTGGAGCAGGCAAGAGACCGGCAGGCCGATCTGAAATGGAACCTTGGGTTCATAGCGATGGGTGCATTGGAGGCGTCCGTCCGAAGGCTAGGCCCCACCGCAAACGCTAAGGATGTGGAATGGGAAGCACACAGGATCGTAGCGGACCACATGAGCTCGCTGTCCGAGGAGGAAACAGACGGGATCAATGCACCAGATATAGACGCTTCGATCAGCTACCTCGTCGGTTTCCTGGATGCTCCGGCCGGCATCATGGAACGAGTGAAAGCGGGGAGCTGGCCCGCGATCCATTTGGAAACCGGCGACGATCCCAAGGAAACGGAGCCGGAGCTGGAAACCTACTGACGAGGGCGTCGTCGCGATCTCTCGCAAGCGATGGAGAGACACGCGCCGTCCGTCTTGCGGCCAGCAATGCCCGTCGCCGGGCTCGCCACGACAGGGGTCACCCTTTTCGTCAAACTCGGTTGCCCACGGCGGAATCGGGAGGCAGTCCCTCTTGCTACTACGGCGCGGGCGGTGCGGGCCGGTAGCAGTAGTTGATACTTGAGGGTAGCCGTCGGTGCCCCTCTCGGCCCCGCGAGGAGTCAAGCGAAGTTTGAGTAGGGCCGCTTCCACACCGGGGGCAGCGCAAAGTAAGCGAAAAAGGCCGCCGGGGTTTGTTCCCGGCGGCAGGAGGACCGCTCCGTGTGCACACCGAAAGCGAACTGAGGGCGCAGTAAGTTCCGGCCGCGGCTATCGGCTCAACCCGACTCCGTCGGCAGGTGGTGGGTCGCCGGTGGCAGGCGCCTCCGCTGGCCCGGTCCCCGGTGGGGTGTCGCCGCTGGCCAGCAGCCTCGGCCCGTGGTACGGAATGTGCAGCATCTCGGCGGTACGTCGCTTGGCTTCCTCGGGCCGGCGGTCGTAGCGCTGGGTGGTGGTGACCGAGGCGTGGCCGGCGAGTTGCTGGACCGAGCTGATGTCGGCGCCGGCGTCGAGCAGTTCCCCGACGAAGCTCCTGCGCAGGTCGTGCGGAGAGAAGTCCGGCACATGGGCGAGCCTGGAGAGGAACCGCAGGCGCAGCAGGACCGCCTGGGCGGTCATGGCCCGGTGCTGGACATGGCCGCCCTTGCGCACCGGGGCGAGCAACGCGCCAGACCAGGAGCCGCGGTGCGCGATCCAGGCGACGATGGCCTCCTTTCCGCCACTGGGCACGTAGACGATGCGTTCCTTGCGCCCCTTGCCGTGCCTGATGGTGACGGCGCCCTCGTGGTAGTCGTCGAGCAGCAGGGCGACGGCCTCGCTACGGCGCAGCCCGCAGCCGTACAGCAGGGCGAGCATGGCGGCG
>JAPOQB010000070.1 GCA_026710965.1 Deltaproteobacteria bacterium
GCGATACCGGTCTGCGACGCTGCCGTGTAACAGCGCATGTGGGTGCGAACACCACCCGCGATCTCAAGCCCTTGGCGGACTTGAAAGTGCGACGCGAAGTCCGACGCGCGACCATCTCCTGGCGAGGATCCTCTAGCTTGTCTCCCAACACCAGTTCGGGCGATCGCGCTTGCGGACTGACCGAGGGCGTCTTTTTCCACGACAGCCCCGGCGGGCCGAGTCGGCGCAGACGATTCCCGCATAGTTGACCCGCTTATTTGAGAGCCGCATAATATCGTGACACCCGAGCACGCTGGCGTGTCCTCAGAAGGCGGTAACGAGAACGGGAAGGCGTCACTATATTGTGCAGGTGTCAATAGGTGTCCACCGAAGCGGGTCAACTATAGGCGGGAGGGAGCAGACTGGAATGCCCCGCCCGTCCCGGTGGCGGCACGGAGGCATTCCGGGTTCGATCTCTACCGGCGGCGGCCACGGGATCGACCGGAAGGAGGCGGGGTTTCTACATCTCGAGATCGAAATCGAGGTTCACCTGCGGCTGTTCGAGAACCTCTTCCTGTATTCGATCATGTTCCGACTCGTCTGAACGGTCGAGTTCGCGGTCGGTTTCGAGGCGCGGACCAGACTCGTGCTCGCGCTCTGGATTGATGACGTGCTCCTCTTCGAGGACGCGATCCGCTCCGTCAATTGCGCGCGCCGCCTGATCGCCGTCGCGTTCGAACGCCGATTCGAGGCCGAACGCCGTCTCGTGCGCGGCCTCCATCGCCGCCCCGTCGAGCGCCGCAACCCGCTCGCCCGTGGCTCTCTCCAGTTGATCCGAGAGCTTCCAGGCATCGTCGGTGACCAGCTCGGCCCCGTCCCGGGCCCGGCTGATCGCTACGTAGAAGGCCCTCTGGTTGGTCAGGTCCGGGTTCCCCGTGGGCATGGCGGCCACGATCTGGTCCACTGTCCTGCCCTGGAAGGCATGCACCGTGGAGGCAAAAGCCCGGTCGAGGTGGCGCAACTGGGGGTCGTGTTCAGCCAGTTTCGTTGCCGTTCCGTCCTCGAGACGGAAGCGGACGCCGTCCTTTCCGACCGATTCCACGGCCGCGGACTCCCCGTTGGCGAGTTCCGAGCCCGGATCGTTCCGCGTCCAGCGCACCTTGTCGCCCGCCCGAAGCTCCATTTCCTCGCTCCGATAGACCTCCACGCCGCCCTTCGCACCCGCAAGAAGGTAGGGCCGCCAGTCCACCAGGTTGCCGTTCCCGTCCCGAAGCCAGACCGTGTTGCGCTCGTAGTCGACCCTCTCCACTTCGCGCTCGTCTCCCTTTCCCACCCCGAGGGTCTTGTATCGGCGGTTGAAGATCACCGTGTCTCCCGCCGAGTAGTTCGCTGCACGGGCCATCTCGGCTCTGGTCAGACCCCGTGATACCAGCTTCTCGCCCTGCCTGGCAGGACCGGCGACCGCGCCTTCCGCCACGAGTTGCGCTCGGATCGTGTCGTTTATCTCGTCCCGCAACGCCCGTGTCGGTGCGATCACCCCGGTTGCAGCGCGCTCTTTTGGAGAGAGCGAGAGCCAGCGCGCCGCCGTTTCCTTGCCGATATCCTCCCTCTCAACCTGCGCTATCCGGTCCCCGAGCTTCTCGAAGGCGGTTCTGACCTCGCCCGCCAGGCCCGCACGGACCGCCTCCTTGAGCTCCTTGTCGCGCTGGCGGAGGATCTCGTCCATCACCGCGGTCTGCATTCCGGCCCGCCTGAGTTGCTCGAAAGGCTTCCCCGCCTCCACCGCGCCGAGTTGCTTTTCGTCCCCCACCAGCACCACGCGTGGAACCCGGAGCGTGGTCGCAACCCGCAGCAGTCCCCGCATCTGCTCGCTCGACGCGAGCGAGGACTCGTCCACCACCAGCAGGGTCTTCGAGAACGAGGCCCGCAGGTTGCGGAGCCCCCTTGCCGTGCCCCGTCCCTCGATGATCCCCTCGTGGCGCGCGAGGAATCGTTGCAGCGTTTCCGATGCGATTCCCGATTCCCGCTCCAGCGTGCGGGCCGCAGAGGCCGACGGAGCGAGGCCTGCCGCGTTGTGGCCCCGGCTCTCCGCGAGCGTCCGA
>JAPOQB010000427.1 GCA_026710965.1 Deltaproteobacteria bacterium
AAACTCGACCCGCCGTCGGACGTCCAGGCCGACGCGCGCTACCGCGTCGACGTGTCGGGCGTCTACGTGAGACGCGCGGGCGCGGCGGGTGTAAGTCGAGGAACGCCATCTCGCGGGGCGAGAAACCGAAGGGAGATCCGCCATGAGCGACGCATTCGACCTCCTTCTCGTCAACGGAACCGTGATCAATCCCGCCGCCGGACCGCGGCAGGAACTGGACGTGGGCATTGCCGGAGGCCGTATCGCGGCCATGGGGAAGGACCTGGCGCGGGACGGCGCCAAGCAGGTGCTCGACGTCGGCGGCTGCTTCGTGACCCCGGGCCTCATCGACTTCCACGTCCACAGCTACTGGGGCGTGAACCCGTACGGGACCGATCTCGACGCCGTCTGCGGCGCCAGCGGCGTCACCACCGCCGCGGACGCGGGCTCCGCCGGCCCGGTGAACTTCGTGGGGTTCAAACACCTTGTGTACGAACGGTCCCGCACCCGCATGCTGTCCTTCGTGGCGGTGGCCCAGCACGGCGTCCTCAACGCCCCGGGAGAGCTCGAGAACATCGGATTCGCCGACCCCGAGAGCGCCGCGCGCACGGTGCGGGAGAATCCCGATGTCGCGGTGGGCATCAAGATCCGGCTGCACCTCAAATCCGTGGGCGAGAATGGCCGGGAGGCCCTGGGGATGGCGGTGGGCGCCGGAGACGCCTGCGACTCGCCGGTGATGGTGCACGTGGGCGACACCGGCATTCCCATGGAGGAGATCGTCGAGACGCTGCGCCCGGGGGACATCGTCACCCACTGCTACACCCCGAAGCAGCCGGCCATCGTGGACCCGTCCGGCCGGCTTCGCCCGGCGGTCCTGGAGGCCCAGCGGCGTGGGGTGATCTTCGACGTCGCCCACGCCAACGGGCACTTCGACTTCGACCTGGTGAGCCGGGCCATGGACCAGGGGCTCCGCCCCGACATCATCAGCACCGACCTCCACCGAATGAGCGGCTCCGGCCCGGTGGTGGACCTGCCCACCACCCTGACCAAGTTCCTGATGCTGGGACTGAGCCTCGACGAGATCATCGCCGACTGCACCGTGAACGCCGCCCGGGCCATCGGCTGGGAAGACCGGCTCGGGGGCCTCGAAGCCGGCCGCGAGGCCGACGTCGCCGTGCTGGCGGTGGTCGACGAGGAGACGGCCCTGGAAGACAGCGTCGGCAACCGGCGCACCACCGGACAACGCATCGCCGCCCGCCATACGATCCGTGCCGGCATTCTGTAACACCTGGTATCCGAACTTCCGTGTTTTCGCGCAGTTGGCACGCCCTTTGAGCGTTGCTAGATATGGGACAAGCATCGGAACCTGAATTATGAGCGACTGGATCTTCCGCTACGACGGGTTCGACCCGGCCAAACAGGGCCTGCGCGAGGCACTATGCACCCTCGGCAACGGCTACTTCGCCACCCGCGGCGCAGCCGAAGGAGCCGAGGCCGGCGACGTGCACTATCCCGGCACCTATCTCGCCGGATGCTACAACCGGCTGGAGACCACCGTCGGCGACCGCGTGGTGGTCAACGAGGACCTGGTCAACCTGCCCAACTGGCTCCGGCTTCGGTTCCGCCTGGAGGACGGGCCGTGGTTCGAGCTCTCGGCGGTCGAGGTCCTGGCCTACCACCAGGAGCTGGATCTCAAGAACGGCTTGCTGACGCGAAGGCTGCGGTTCCGCGATCCCGAAGGGCGCACCAGCTTCATTCGCAGCCGGCGGCTCGTGCACATGCGGCATCCTCATTTGGGGGTCCTGCGCTGGACCCTCCTGGCGGAGGACTGGTCCGGAAGCGTCACCATCCGATCCTCCCTGGACGGCTCGGTCATCAACGCCGGGGTCCCTCGCTATCGCCAGCTCAATTCAAAGCACCTGGAGACCGTGGAGAAGGGGCACACGGGAGAAGACGGCGTGTACCTGGTGGTTCAGACCAGCCAGTCGCGCATTCGGCTGGCGCTGGCGGCGCGCACCCGGCTCATCCGCCAGGATGAGTACGAGGAAGTCGCCTCCCGCACCATCGAGGAACCGGAAGCCATCGCGCAGGAGTTCGTCGCCACGGTGAAGAAGAAGCAGGTGGTCACGCTGGATAAGACGGTGGCCCTGTACTCCTCCCGGGACCGGGCCATCTCGGAATGCGGCCAGGCCGCCCGGTCCGCGGTAACGGCGGCGGGCCCGTTCGTGGAGTTGCTGGAATCCCATGCCGGCGCGTGGCATTCACTGTGGCGCCGCTGTGACGTGGAGCTGCCCTCGCGTCCCGAGGAGGAACGGATCCTGCGCCTGCACGCCTTTCATCTGCTGCAGACCGCGTCCCCCAACTCGGTGGATCTCGACGCGGCGGTGGCCGCGCGGGGGCTACACGGCGAAGCCTACCGCGGCCACATCTTCTGGGACGAGCTGTACTTCCTTCCCTTCTACATGGTGCGGACCCCCGAGATCGCCCGGTCGCTGCTGTTGTACCGCTACCACCGGCTGGATGCCGCCCGAAGGGCCGCGCGCGAGGAAGGCTACAGCGGCGCCATGTACCCCTGGCAGAGCGGCAGCGACGGCACCGAGGAGACCCAGAAGCTGCACTTGAACCCCAACTCGGGACGCTGGCTGGACGACAACAGCCACCGCCAGCGGCACGTCAACATCGCCATCGTCTACAACATCTGGCGCTACTACAAGACCACCGGAGACCGGGAATTCCTTTCCCGCTACGGCGCCGAGATGATGCTGGAGATCGCGCGATTTTGGGCGAGCCTGGCGGAATGGAACGAGGCCACCGGGCGTTACGAGATCCACGGGGTCATGGGCCCGGACGAGTACCACGACATGTATCCGGACGCCGACCATGGCGGCCTGCGGAACAACGCCTACACCAACGTGATGGTGGTGTGGCTGCTGGAACGGGCCTTCGAGGTGCTGGAGCTGCTGGGCGAGAGCCGCGGGGCGGAGCTCGCCGAAGCGATCGGCCTGGGTCCGAAAGAAGGGCAAGCGTGGCGCGACATGACCCGCAAGATGACCGTGCCGTTTCACGGCGACGGCATCATCAGCCAGTTCGAAGGGTACGACGCCCTGGAAGAGTTCGACTGGGCCGGCTACCGGGAAAAGTACGGCAACATCGAACGCCTGGACCGCATCCTCGAGGCGGAGGACGACTCCACCAACCGCTACAAGGCGTCGAAGCAGGCGGACGTGCTCATGCTGTTCTACCTGCTCCGTGACGACGAGCTCCGGACCCTCTTCGGGCGGCTCGGGTATGAGCTCGACGACGAAACGATCCGAAAGACCGTCGACTACTACACCGCCCGCACGTCCCACGGCTCGACCTTGAGCCGGGTGGTCCACGCCGCCGTGTCGGCGCGCTCCGACCCTCAGGCCTCGTGGCGCTATTTCACCGAAGCGCTGCAGAGCGACGTCGCCGACATCCAGGGCGGCACCACACCCGAGGGCGTCCACATCGGCGCCATGGGCGGCATCGACGACGTCCTGCTGAGCCGCTACGCCGGCATCGACACCATGGGCGAGACCCTGTGCATCGACCCCTGCATGCCCGAAGAACTGCCCGCCCTGCGGCTGGCCATCGTCTACCAGGGCCGGCGGGTGAAACTCGACCTCACCCACGAGAGAGCGCGCATTACACTGGACGAAGAGTCGACGACACCCCTGGAAGTCCTGGTGCGGGGCACCCGGCACGAACTCCCGACGGGCCATTCGGAGATCCGCCTGTAGCGAGGTGAGCAGGGCGGGTTTCAAACCCGCCTGTCAATTGACGACACGTAAACTCAGGGATGCGCTGACGACGCCAATAGTGTCGTTATTTCCATAGGTTAACCCAAACATCCAGCGCCAGACCCTGCCCCTGCTTCCACTCCCGTGCGCTCCGAGTTCTTTTCTGGTGTTGACTTTAGGGTTGACTCTTGTGCGGTCCAATTCTAGA
>JAPOQB010000068.1 GCA_026710965.1 Deltaproteobacteria bacterium
AGTAGAGCGGCGTGGCCACCAGGGCAAGCTTTCCGGCATAGCGGCCGACGAGGTCGGCCCCGCAGCACTGGCTGAGCAGCAGCCCCGGATCGGTCCAGAGCTCGTGGACGTTCCGGGATCGATCGAGAGCCACGGGGACCCCCTCCACTCCCGCCTTTTCCAGCTTCCGCGCGACACGGTTCCAGAGGATCTCGTGGGCGCCGCGCACCTCCTCGAAGTCGTACATCGGGAAGCTCGCCGAGAGCGTCATCGGGTGAGTTCGTGGTCGGCGCTTGAAGTCGTCAGGCGGCAATAGTCCAGTCTTTGAGAGGTGGAATCGACGCGGCGTCATCTACCCTATACATGCCCGTGAGCTTCGACATCAAGCTAGGAGCGTGGATGAGAAAAGCCAGATTAAGGCATTGGACCGTACCCAACCCGGGTTACCGCTGAACTACGGCACACCCGAGAACTCGGACCCATGACTATCGGCGCTATGGCACCACCACGCTGTTCGCCGCACTGGAGGTGGCCACGGGTCGAGTGGTGTCCAAGCCCTTCGGAAAAAATACGAAGTTTCGGGAATACTAGAGGCGATTTGAAGAAATTTTTCGACGGTGTTAGAGGACCGTAGAGGAAGACCGAAGCCCGCACAGCGGAGAGAGACGGCAAGAAATTCGCTAAGTGTCTCCCCAATATGGGTGAGGAGCGATGGCACGCAGTCGGCTTATATTCTGTATCAACGTCTCCGGAGGCGGATCCGGGAACCGTTCAGGCAAGGGAGGCATGTGATTAGGAAGGGGGTCAGATACAATTGTCGCCATCGATTCTCAGGGGAGGTAGCGGCGTTTCGCGCCGGGCCTGCGGCAACAGACGATGTGGTGGGGGGGCAGCCATGGCCAGTGCCATCCTCGCCTTGGCACTGTGCCTCTCGCCCGGCGCGGCAAAATGCCCAGTTTTTCGATAGCCTGATCGAACGTCTCGACAAGCTTGAGCAGGAAAACCGTCAGCTTCGCCGGGAGATCGATGAACTCAAGGCCGAGCGGACCGCCGGACACGAGGTGGGGGCGACGTCGGTGGGGACGACGCCCGACGGCGAGGCAGCAGGGTACGTCCGTGTCGATCCGCCTTCCGGCTATGCGATTCTTGATCCGACGACTGACATCAATCGCAAGCAGCGTCTGATCCTCGCGCGCAAGAGGGATGGAACCCTCGGCCCGGACAGCGTGCACGTGCAGGGGGCGGTCACGGTGGTTGCCAACAACCAGACCAGCAACCGACCCGACAAGTTCGGCTACCTGATGCGCCATCCGACAGCCAGCAACCAGGTCGGGAGGGAGGTGTCCGAAGCGACGATCCATTCGGCGCAGTTCGGTTTCACCGGCATGCTCGGCGACTGGATCTCAGGCCACGCGGTGATGCTGTTCGATCCAGAACAGAGTTTCGGGAAGGGCACGAATACCGATCTTGAGCGCAACCAAGTCCAGGTCCGGAGGGCCTATGTCCTGTTCGGCAATCTTGACCGGACGCCTTTCTTTGCCAGCCTCGGCAAGATGGCGGTTCCGTTCGGTCTGACCGACACCGTCAACCCCTTCACCGCGTCTACCGTCTGGCACGCGTTCGGCGCCCTCGCCAACGGCGTAAGCGTGGGCTACGCCAGCGAGGATCTGAACCTGACCGCAATGGGTATCCAGGGCGGCAGCCAATTCCGTGCGGCCAACACACCGGTCAGGGGTACCAACGTTCCGAGCAGGGTGAACAACTTCGCGGCGGATGCGAACTACGCTTTCCGCTGGGGCCGAAACGTGACTTTTCTCCTCGGCGGGTCGTATCTGCACGGTTCCGCCTATTGCCAGGACTTCCCCACAACGCACTTCATGCCGTGCCGGGACAACAACCCCGCCTTCAACGTCTACGGCAGACTTGTCCACGGCGATCTCACGTTCGGGGGCGAGTTCGCGCGGACGATGCACGTATGGCCCGGAACCTTCAATCCGGGCATGCCGGAATTCGCGGCGAGCGAGGTTACGGCCTTCAGTGTCGGCGCCAGGTACCGGCTCGACATCGACCATGGTCCCGTCGATCTCTCCGCCGAGTTCAGCCGCTTCGAAGCAGGTCCGGGCGGGGCGCCGTGGGAGAAGCAGGACCAGTTCGTCGCCGGTGCCGCATGGTTCGTCCTACCCAGCGTGAAACTCTTCGTCGAATACGTCCGGGTGGACGGGTTCGCGCCGCTGAACTTCATCAGCGGCAGCAGCATCAGGGATGAGGACGGCAACGTGCTGCCGGATCGCACCGTCAGCGACGCTCGTGCCCAGTCGGATGTCTTCCTTGCGGGGGTCAGGGCGGCGTTTTGAGACTCGGTCTGCACCGACTCCTGCAAACGAACTAGAGCCCGCCCGTTTGCATGATGAAATCGACGACCTCTGCCAGCCCGGTTTGCTTGCGCAGGTTCGAGAACACGAAGGGCCGGTCGCCACGCATCTTGCGGGCGTCGCGGTCCATGATGTCCAGGCTCGCGCCCACCAGCGGGGCCAAGTCGATCTTGTTGATGATGAGCAGGTCCGAGCGCGTGATGCCGGGACCGCCCTTGCGCGGGATCTTGTCGCCGGCGGAAACGTCGATGACGTACAGCGTCAGGTCCGCCAGTTCCGGGCTGAATGTGGCGGCGAGGTTGTCGCCTCCGGATTCGATCAGGATGAGGTCGAGGCCCTCGAACCTTTCGTTCAGCTCCCGGACCGCGCCCAGGTTGATGGAGGCATCTTCGCGGATGGCCGTGTGCGGACAGCCGCCGGTCTCCACG
>JAPOQB010000067.1 GCA_026710965.1 Deltaproteobacteria bacterium
CCACCGCGGCGGCCAGATCCAGTCCCACCGAACCCTCGGTCATGTAACGGGGCAGTGGAACGGCGGACTTGCCGTGCCGTACCCGTTTGATCTGGACCTTCACCTCGGCCATGGCGCCGGACCACCCTGTCCCCTCTCTCTACGGAGAAGGCAAGGACAGCCCCTCGAGGCTGTGTCCGTCGAGGTCGCCGAGCACGGTGGCGGTCATCGCCTCCGCCAGGAAGAACTCGCGCGCCAGCGCCGTAACGGCGTCGTGCGAGACGTCGCGGACGCCTTGGACGATCTCGTCCAGTGACACCTGCCTGCCGTGGTGCATCTCGCCTCGGGTCATATGGCTCATCCAGGAGTCCGCGGACTCCAGACCCAGCAGGGAGTTTCCAATGAGCTGATTCCGGGCCCGCGCAAGCTCGTCCTCGCTGACCTCGCCCGCGGCCACCTTGGACATTTCCTCGACCGCGAGATCGATGACCTCCCGGGTCCATTCCGCCTTGGTGCCAACATAGACGCCAAGGTAGCCCACGTCCCGGTACGGTGACAGAAAGGAATAGACCGAATAGGCCTTGCCGCGCTTCTCGCGTATCTCCTGAAATAGCCGCGAGCTCATGCCGCCGCCCAGGAGGGTATTGAGAACGTGCGCCACGTAGTGCCGGCGGTCGCCGTAGGGCAGCGCGGGCACGCCCAGGCAGATGTGCACCTGTCCCAGCTTTCTCGGGTGGAGGTGCAGTCCTCGGCGGATCTCCGGGGACGGGCCGGCGGCTTCCAACGGCCGGGAAGGGACCGCGCCGAAATCTCCCGCCACCGCGTCTACGAGCTCGGCGTGGGAGAGATTGCCCGCTCCGGCGATGATGATCCGGCCCGGCAGGTAGCGATCGGCCACGAATCCCACCAGATCGTCCCGGTTGAATCCGCTTACGTTCTCCACTTCGCCGCAAATCGGCCGGCCCAGCGGGTGGTCGCCGAAGTAGTCGAGGCTGAAAAGGTCGTGAACGAAGTCCTCGGGGTTCTCGTCAGCCGAGGCGATCTCCTGGAGTATCACGGTACGCTCGCGCTCGATCTCGTCCGGGTCGAACACCGAGTTGAGGAAAATGTCCCGCAGCACATCGATGGCCAGCGGCAGGTGCTCGTCGACGACCTTGGCGTAGTAACAGGTGGACTCCCTGCCGGTAAAGGCGTTGATCACCCCTCCGACGGAATCCATCTCTTCGGCGATCTTCTGGGGGCTGCGCCTCGCCGTTCCCTTGAAGAGCAGGTGCTCGACGAAGTGTGACAGTCCGCCCTGCGGGCGTTCCTCGTGACGAGAGCCGTTCTCCACCCAGATACCGAGGCTGACCGCCCGGGTACCGGAGCGTTGCTCCGTGAGAATCCTGGTGCCGTTGTCGAGAACGGTCTTTTCGAACATTGGAGATGATTCGGGCACGGGGGGTTGAAACCCGCCCGCAGGTTCGTCGCACGTTGCCGGGGACGAAGTTTCCTTCGCGCCCCGGCACAAGGATTGACCGGACCGGACGTCAGACCGTCAGGATGCCTGCTCTTCCTTGAGGGCTTCCTTGCGGCTGAGCCTGATCTTTCCCTGGCGGTCAACGTCAAGGACCTTCACCATCAACTCGTCGCCCTCGTTGAGCACGTCCCGGACATGGCGGACATGGTCGTCGGCGATCTGCGAGATATGGACCAGGCCGTCGGTGCCGGGCAGGATCTCGACGAACGCGCCGAAATCCATCACGCGCCGGACCGTGCCCTTGTAGAGCCGGCCGATCTCCACCTCCGCGGTGATCCCCTGGATCATGTCGATGGCCTTGCGGCTTCCGGCTTCGTCGACCGCGGCCACCGTCACCGTGCCGTCGTCCTGCACGTCGATCTTCGTGCCGGTGGCGTCGACGATGCCGCGAATGACCTTGCCTCCCGGTCCGATGATGTCGCGGATTTTTTCCGGCCGGACCTTCAGGGTGGTGATGCGCGGCGCGTGCTGGGAGACCTCCTCGCGCGCCTCCGCCAGGGTGCCTTCCATGACGTCGAGGATGTGGAGCCGCCCTTCCTGGGCCTGATAGAGGGCTTCCCGCATGACCTCGCGGGTCACGCCGTCGATCTTGATGTCCATCTGCAGCGCGGTGATCCCGTCGCGGGTCCCGGCCACCTTGAAGTCCATGTCGCCCAGGTGATCCTCGTCGCCGAGAATATCCGTGAGCACCCGCACCTCGTCGCCGTCCTTGATCAGGCCCATGGCGATGCCCGCCACCGGCGCCTTGATCGGCACGCCGGCGTCCATCAGCGACAGGGAGCCGCCGCAAACGCTGGCCATGGACGACGATCCGTTGGAGGCCAGGATCTCCGAAACCACGCGCAGGGTGTAAGGGAATTCATCGTCCGCGGGCAGAACCGACGCCAGCGCCCGCTCGGCCAAGGCCCCGTGGCCGATCTCCCGCCGGCCGGGGCTGCGCAAAAACTTGACCTCGCCGGTGCTGAAGGGAGGGAAGTTGTAATGGAGCATGAACTTCTTGAACTGCTCACCGGTGAGCGCGTCGATCCGCTGAACGTCGGACGCCGTACCGAGAGTGGCCACCACCAGGGCCTGGGTCTCACCCCGCGTGAAGAGTGCCGACCCGTGGGTGCGCGGCAACAGGCCCACCTCGCAGGTGACGGGACGCACGTCCTTGAGTCCGCGTCCGTCGATGCGCTTGCGCTGCTGCAGCACGAGATCCCGGAGCTGGAACTTCTCGACGGACCTGAAGGCTCCCTTGACTTCCTTTTCGCGCCCGGGGAACTCCTCCGAACCCGCCGACATGACCTCGTCGCCCACCTCGTCGATGCGGGCGTTCCGCTGCTTCTTGTCGGCGATGCACACCGCTTCCTTGACCTTCTCCTCGGCGAGCTCCCTCACACGGGCCGTCAGCGCCTCGTCTTTTACCTCCGGCGGCGGCACCCGCTTGGCTTTGCCGAGTTGGTCCTTGAGCTTTTCCTGCAGGTCGAGGAGCGGCTGGATCGCCTGGTGTCCCTGGAACAGCGCGTCCAGCACCTCGTCCTCGGGTACCATGGCCGCGCCGCCTTCCACCATGACAATGCCGTCCCGGGTCCCCGAGAGGAAGATGTTGACGTCACTCCGTGAAACCTCGGTCAGGAGCGGGTTCATCACCCATTCGCCGTCGATTCTGCCCACCCGTACGCCCGCCAGCGGGCCTCCGAAGGGGATGTCGGATATCTCCAGCGCCAGCGAAGCGCCGAACATGGCAACGATGTCGGTATCGTTCTCGCCGTCCGCGGAAAGCACGGTGACGATGATCTGGGTCTCGGCCTTGAGTCCGCCCGCGAACAGCGGCCGGATGGACCGATCGATCAGACGGCATGTGAGGATTTCCTTTTCCGAAGGACGTCCCTCACGCTTGAAGAAACCGCCGGGAATCCGCCCGGCGGCAAACGTCTTTTCCTGATAGTCGACGGTCAGCGGGAAGAAGTCGATGTCTTCCCGGACATCCTTGGAGGCCACGGCGGTGGCAAGGACGACGGTCTCGCCGAAACGGACCAACGCGGCGCCGTCGGCCTGCCCGGCGGCCTTGCCCAGGTCGATACATAGCGGCCGGCCGCAATAATCCAACTCAATCTTTGTGTGCATATGTCTTACCCTCGAGGGTAGTGGGGGCTGAAGAGAAGAACGCGGGAAGGGACACCAGTGGCTGGGGCATCTATCGGCGGATACCCAGCCGCTGGATCAAAGTCTGATACCTCTGGACATCCGTCTTCTTGAGATAGTCCAGAAGCCGCCGCCTCTTCCCGACGAGCCTGAGCAGGCCCATCCGTGTGTGATGGTCCTTTTTGTGAGTTCTCAGATGCTCTGTCAGGTAAGTGATGCGGTGGCTGTGAATGGCAACCTGCACCTCAGGCGAACCGGTGTCCGAGTCGTGAAGTCTGAATTGCTTGATCGTCTCGCTGGTCTGCTCCCTAGCTGATTCCATCTGTACCCTTTTCTTTCTTCCTTTCGTTATATTTCAAATGCTTTGTAGCATACGGGTCCGGCGCCTGTAAAGCTGTCGGATCCAGCGCCGGCAACGCCGCCGGGTCACCGGGAGCGGTTGAAAACCCGCAGGATGTGCCATTCCGCCGCGGCCTTCTCCCACCCTATCAGCGCCACCAGGTCACCGGCCGGATCCACCACCCGGCGGGTGGTCTCGGCCGCGGCGGGAGCCTCGATCGCCGCGAGGGAATCCTGCAGGCCGCGCCTGAGCCTTTCAACCGCCTCGACCCCCAGGACGGCGCAACCCAGGTGGCCCAGGGTGTCGTTCAACGACACCAGCGGAACGGCATCGACATCCTCGAGCTCCCCAAGCTGGTCCAGCGAAACGGCGTCGGCAATCCGAAACGGGCCCGCGGCCACGCGGCGAAGACGGCTGAGGTGAGCTCCGCACCCCAGCGACCGGCCGATGTCGGCGGCCAGAGTCCTCACGTAGGTACCCTTGGAACAGGTCAGCTCGAACTCCAGCTCGGCGGGGCCCACCTGCTGCAACCGGTTGAGCTCCACCCGGACAGGACGGGCCTCCCGTCCCACCTCCATCCCCTTGCGCGCCAACTCGTAGAGCCGGGAGCCGTCTTTCTTGAGCGCCGAGTACATCGGCGGCACCTGTTGGAGACAGCCGCTGAATTCGGCGCGGAGGGACTCGATCCGCGGTGGGTCGAGGAGCGGCGGATCGCGCCGGAACAGCACCTTGCCGGTGCGGTCCTGTGTATCGGTCTCGGCCCCCAGGGTCATCACGCCGGTGTAACCCTTGTCGGCATCCAGGAAATACTGCGCGATCTTGGTCCCCTCGTTGAGCGCCAGGGGCAAGAGGCCGGAAGCGAACGGGTCCAGGGTGCCGAGGTGGCCCACCTTGCGCGCGCCGGTGAGCCGTTTCACCGTGGCCACGACCCGCGCCGAGGACGGACCCTCCGGCTTGTCCACCAGCAGGATGCCGCTCCGGTCGAGATGCATGGCGTCGGGGCTCACTCCTTCGGTCCGACCGCGTCGAGGAGGTCCTCGATGCGCCGGGCCTGGTCCGAGGCCTCATCGTAGACGAATTCGATGGCCGGCACGAAACGCAGCTTGAGGTCGGCGGCGATCCGGCCACGGATGAAGCCGGTGGCTCCGCGCAGGCCCAGGAGCGCTTCCTCCTTCTGCGATTCGCCGTCCCGCACGGTGAAGTAGATCCTGGCGTGCTTGAGATCGGGTCGGACATCCACGGCCGTCAGCGTCACCGCGCGGACCCGCGAATCATTCAGCGTGCCCGACAGCAGCCGGGAGACGAACTCGATCAACAGGTCGCCGACCCGCTGCGAGCGGGAATTGTCTTTCCTCTGACGATTGCTCAATGACTCTCCGTCCGCCGGCGCCTATTCATGCAGAATGCGGATGTCCGACTCACCGACTTCCGCCAGACCCAACCGGTCCACGAACTCGACCACCTGCCGCAGCGTCGCCTCGACGATTCTGGCGTTGCTGCCGACGACCCCGAACCCCAGCAGCGCACGCTGCCACAGTTCCTGG
>JAPOQB010000066.1 GCA_026710965.1 Deltaproteobacteria bacterium
CCGGCGCCGAGCAAGAAGACCTACATCAGCGCCCAATCGTTGCTTGAGGACTCGTTCCGGCTGGGCATGCAGATCCTGGAAAGCGGCTTTCGCCCGAGCTTCATCGTCGGCATCTGGCGGGGCGGCACCCCGGTCGGCATCGCGGTACAGGAGCTGCTGGACTACTTCGGCATCGAGACCGATCACATCGCCATCCGCACCTCGTTCTACAAGGGCATCGGACAGACCGATTCGCGGATCCGCGTCCATGGCATGCAGTACATCATCGACAACGTGAACGCCGACCAGGGGCTGCTGATCGTCGACGACGTTTTCGACACCGGCCTCAGCATCGAAGCCGTGCTTTCACACCTGAAAAGCCGATCCCGCCGCAACGCCCCGGTGGACACCCGCGTGGCCACGGTCTACTACAAACCGGGCAACAACCGCACCGGTCACCAACCCGATTACTACATACACGAGACCGATCACTGGCTGGTCTTCCCCCACGAGCTTCACGGCCTGACGCGGGAGGAAATCATCAAGAACAAGCTCGGCGTGGCGCCCTTCGTGCCGCGTCTCTGACCCCACACGACGGGCTTGCATCGCAAGGCGGCACCATATATAGTGCGTGACCGCCTTTAGTGACACCCTATATGGTAGGATGTCAGGCGGGCGGCATCCACGGGAATCTTTCATGGGAACAGTTGACGGCGGCGGCGAATACCTTCTCGAAGCCGAGGACATCGTCAAGCGCTTTGGCGACTTCACGGCCAACGACGGAGTAACCCTCAGGCTCCGGCCCGGTGAGATCCACGCGCTCCTGGGAGAGAACGGCGCCGGCAAGTCCACCCTGGTCAAAATTGTCTACGGCGCGTTGCAGCCCACAGCGGGCCGGCTTCGCTGGCAGGGCCAGTCCGTTGCCGTGCCGAGCCCGGGCGCGGCCCGGCAACTCGGCATCGGCATGGTGTTCCAGCATTTCTCCCTTTTCGATTCGCTGACCGTTGTGGAGAACATCGCCCTGGCGCTGCCCGGCCCCTTCGATCCGGACGCGTTGGCGCAGCGGGTCACACGGGTATCGCGGGAATACGGACTGCCGCTGGAACCCGCCGCGCTGGTGGCGGATCTCCCCGTGGGTGTGCGCCAGCGCATCGAGGTGGTGCGTTGCCTGCTGCAGGAACCCCGCCTCCTGATCATGGACGAGCCCACCGCGGTATTGACGCCCCAGGAGGCGCGCCAGCTCTTCACCACCCTTCGGCGCCTGGCCGACGAAGGGTGCGCGGTTCTCTACATCTCGCACCGGCTGGAGGAAGTGAGGCAGCTCTGTCATCACGCCACGATCCTGCGTCACGGCCGGGTGGTGGCCGACCTGGATCCCCGGGCCGAGACCGCGACGTCACTGGCACGGCTCATGGTGGGCGCGGACGTGCAGTCGGTGAACAGCGAAGCACGGGAGAGTTCCGGACCCGCCGCGCTCTCCGTGGCCGACGTCTCGTTGCCGGCGGTGGGCCCTTTCGGAGTGACGCTGCGCAACGTTTCCCTTGAGGTCCGCGGCGGCGAGGTGACCGCGGTGGCGGGTGTCGCCGGCAACGGCCAGTCCGAGTTGTTCGAGCTCCTGTCCGGCGAACGGCCGGCTCCCGCGCCCGAGTCCGTGATCATCGCCGGACGGCCCTGCGGCATCCAGGACATCACCCGGCGCCGGCGCCTGGGCGCTGCCTTCGTGCCCGAGGAACGGCTGGGACACAGCGCCGTGCCCGGTTTCAGACTGTCGGAGAACGTGCTGCTCACCCGGCACGCGTCCGGCGACGACCTGGTGCGCGCGGGCTTCATCAGCGGCGGCCGCACCCGCGCCCTGGCGGCTCGTGTCGCCCGACGCTTCGACGTACGCTCCGGCCGCCACGACCAGGAAGCCAACGCACTCTCCGGCGGCAACCTCCAGAAGTTCGTGGTGGGACGCGAGCTCGACCGGAAGCCCCGGGTCCTGGTGATCAACCAGCCCACCTGGGGCGTGGACGCGGGCGCCGCCGCGCTTATCCGGCAGGCCCTGGTGGACCAGGCCCGGGAAGGCGCCGCGGTACTGGTGATCAGCCAGGATCTGGACGAGATCTTCGAGATCGCCGACCGTATCGCGGTCATCTCCCGCGGCACGTTGTCCGATACCTATGCCGCGGACAGCATCGATCGGGAACGTATCGGCCTGCTGATGTCAGGGGCGCACGAGTCCGGCGCGTTGCCGGAGCAGGACGCACGCGCGTGAGGCTGGTGCTGGAGAAGCGCCCGGAGCGCAGCCGGGCGATGCAGGTCGCCTCTCCGCTCTTCGCCGTCGCTCTCACCATCCTGTTCGGCAGCATCCTGTTCGCCGCCCGCGGCATCGACCCTCTCCACGCCATCTACGTCTACTTCGTCGGACCCCTCACCACCCTGTGGTCGGTGGAGGAGCTCATCGTCAAGGCCACCCCGCTGGTGCTCATCGGAGCCGGCCTGGCGATCTGCTTCCGCGCGGACCTCTGGAACATCGGCGCCGAAGGCCAGTTGATCGCGGGGGCCCTGGCCGGGGCCACCATCCCCATCCTGGCGCCTCAATGGGACTCGGCCCTGGCGATCCCGGCCATGATGCTGCTGGGCATGCTGGGCGGCATGGCCTGGGCGGGAGTGCCGGCGTTGCTGCGCAACCGCTTCGGCGCCAACGAGATCCTCACCAGCCTGATGCTGGTGTACGTGGCGCGGTATCTGCTGGACTGGCTGGTGAGGGGTCCGTGGCGCGACCCCCAGGGGTTCAACTTTCCCAAGTCCATCAGCTTCAACGACTGGCATCTGCTGGCCACCTTCGGCGACGGACGGGTGCACCTCGGTGCGGTGTTCGCGGTCATCGCGGTGGCGGTTCTCTACATATTCATGTCGCGCACCCTCAAGGGCTTCGAGATCCGAGCCACCGGGGAGGCCCCCCGCGCCAGCGGCTTCGGCGGCTTCTCGCAGTCGGGGACCACGTGGCTCTGTTTCGGGCTCTCCGGCGCCCTGGCCGGACTGGCGGGCATCTGTGAGGTGGCGGGCCCGGTCGGCCAGCTCCAGCCCACGATCTCGCCGGGCTACGGCTTCACCGCCATCATCGTGGCGTTCCTCGGACGGCTGAATCCACTGGGCGCGCTGTTCGGGGGACTGGTGCTGGCCATCTGCTACCTCGGCGGCGAGGCCGCCCAGGTGGAGCTCTCCATCTCCGAGAAGACCGCCCAGGTCTTCCAGGGCATGCTGCTGTTCTTCATCCTGACCTGTGACACGCTGATCCGTTGCCGGGTGCGGCTGGAATGGGCCGCCGGGACGTCGCCGCGACCGGGCCGGCGCCTGTCCATGGGACTCGGCGGCACGACTCCCCGCACCGCCGACGCCGGGGGGAGCGCGCAATGACCGCGCTGGAAGCGGTGCTGCTCACCATCATCACGGCGTCGACGCCGTTGCTGCTGGCGGCGGTGGGCGAGCTGGTGGTGGAACGCTCCGGCGTGCTCAACCTGGGGGTCGAGGGGATGATGATCATGGGCGCGGTCACCGGTTTCGCGGCCGCCTATGCCACCGGGTCGGTCACGGTGGGTGTGGCCGCGGCCATCGCCAGCGGCACCGCCATGGCGCTCCTGTTCGCCTTCCTGACCCAGACCCTGGCCGCCAATCAGATGGCCACGGGCCTGGCCCTGACACTGTTCGGAATCGGACTCTCGGGGCTCATCGGCCAACCCTTCACCGGCCTTCCCGGCGTCAAGCTCGCGGCCATACACATCCCGGGGCTGAGCGAGCTGCCGCTCATCGGTCCGGTGCTGTTCGGCCAGGACGTGCTGGTATACGCTTCCGTGGCCATCACCGTCGCCGTTGGATGGATGTTCGCCCGTACCCGCCTGGGACTGGTGATCCGCGCCGTCGGCAGCAACCATCATTCCGCCCACGCTTTGGGCTACGATGTAGCCGGCGTGCGTTACCGAGCCATCGCCTTCGGCGGGGCCTGCGCCGGGCTGGCCGGGGGCTATCTGTCGCTGGCTTATACGCCGCAGTGGATCGAGAACATGACCGCCGGACGCGGCTGGATCGCACTGGCGCTGGTGGTGTTCGCCACCTGGACGCCCTACCGCGTGGCCGCCGGCGCCTATTTGTTCGGCGCCGTATGGATCATGGGCCTCTACGCCCAGGGCGTCGGTGTCGCGATTCCGCCCCAATTCCTGGCGGCCTTGCCGTACCTGATCACCATCGCCGCGCTGCTGGCCATTTCCGGCAACCGTATCTTGACGAAAGTGAATACACCTGCTTGTATCGGTCAAACGTTCGTGCCGGACCGGTAAACGGACGGCACCTGTACCCATCCGGAGGAGGAAAAATGCGAAAGTTCATCGTGCTGGCGGCCGCTCTTGCCCTGTCCCTCGTCACCACAAACGCGCTCGGGGCGGACCCCTTGAAGGTCGGCTTC
>JAPOQB010000855.1 GCA_026710965.1 Deltaproteobacteria bacterium
CGGCGCCGACGCCGCCTACACCATCGACCAAGTGCGGGAGGTCCTGCCGGCGCATCTGGCGCAGACCGACAACGTCTACTTCGCGCCGGGCCGGGACGAGCGGATGACGGCCTTGCTGCAAGAGCTCATCGACCACAGCCGGTCCGGCCGCGCCCGCACCGGCCGGGGCGTCGTGTCCGTGGTGGATCCGGCGGCGATTTTGCACGAAATGCGCCTCTACAAGTCACCCGGGGAACTGGAACTCATGCGCAAGGCGGTGGCCGCGTCCGCCGGCGCCCACGTGGCGGCCATGAGGGAAGTCCGGGACGGCGCCTTCGAATACGAGCTGGAGGCGCTGCTGGAGTACCATTTCCGTTCGGCCGGCGGCTCCGGCTGGGCCTATCCGTCCATCGTCGCGTCCGGCCCCAACGCGACCATCCTCCACTACACCCAGAACGACCGCCGCATGCGCGACGGCGACCTTGTGCTGATCGACGCCGGCGCCGAGTTCGACGGCTACTGTTCCGATGTGACGCGGACGTTTCCCGTGGGAAAGGGCTACTCGCCGCCCCAGCGGAGGATCTACGAAATCGTCCTCCGGGCGCAACAGGAAGGCATCGCCGCGGTGCGCCCCGGCGGGTCCATGGACGAGGTCCACCGGCGCGCCACCGAAGTGCTGGTGGACGGCTTGCTCGATATCGGACTGCTGTCGGGGGAGGCCGGCGAGCTCATCGAGAAGGGCGAGCACGCCCGTTTCTACATGCACCGCACCGGCCACTGGCTGGGCCTGGACGTTCACGACGTGGGCCGGTACCGCGTCGGCGGCGTGTCACGTCCGCTGGAGCCCGGCATGGTCCTCACGGTGGAGCCGGGCCTCTACATCGCCGAGGACCTGGAGGACGTGAGCGCCGATTACCGCGGCATCGGCGTGCGCATCGAGGACGACGTGCTGGTGACCGAAAACGGGCACGAGGTCCTGTCCGCCGCCATTCCCAAGGAAGTCGACGACATCGAAGCCATCCGCAAGGAGGCGCCGGCGCGCTGACGCCGGGTGGGCCGGTTTCGATTCTTCCGGCGCCTGCTCTTCCCGCTAGTCGCAGCCGAGACAGCGCACGGTCTCGAAGACGGCCTTTTCGTCGGCGCTGGTGCGGGCGTGGTTCAGCACGATACGAAGGGCCTTGGCGGGGTCGGGCAGCTCGTACTTCCTGGCCATGGCGTCCAGCCATTCCTGCTGCACCCGCTCGATCTCCAGGCTTGCGTTGATCTTGTCCTTCATTCGAAGCTCCTTCGCAGGTTACGCGCCGCCGGTGGTCCACCGGCGGAGTTCTTCCACAAGGGTCATGCCGGGCTCGTCGCGCCACTCGCGGCAAAGGCCCGCCAGGGAACGCTTGAGCGCGGGCAGGGGGTCGGCCGCCGGCGTCATCGCCGCGGTTTCCCCGCGCAGCCACTGGAGCAGCTCGTCGAGGCCGGCGAATCGGCCGCTCCTCATGGCGTCCCGCAGGCGCGGTACCGTCTCGCTCCCGAATCGTTGCTTGTTCTCCAGGTCGACGATGTCCGGGAGCAGCAACGCGGCCTCGTCCAGCGAGACGTCGATGCACGAGAGCAGCTCGTTGTAGAGGGACCGTGCCACCCGGTCCGCCTTGGCTCTCACCTGTTCAAGCAGGTCCGTTCCGGCGGCGTCAAGCGCCTCTCCATCCGGCAGCAGTTGGCAATACAGCTTGAGCTTGGGTTCGGTGCCCGAGGGCCGCACGGTGATGATGAAGTGGTCGGTGTGGGCCTGCAGCACGTTCCGCGGCAACCGGTCGGTCTCGCTGGCGATGGGGCCGAAGCGCTCCGCGTCCCAATAGTCCACGAAACCGCGCACCGGGTGTCCGCCGAGTTCCCGGGGAGGCGCTTCCCGGAGACTGGCCATGATACGGTCCTTTTTCCGGGACCCCTCCGCTCCCGCCAGGGTGATGCCACGGTTGACGTTGTCGTAGCTTCCCAGCTCCCGGAGCATGTCGACGTAGTAGTCCAGCATGGTCCGGTCCTGGTCCAGCAGCCGCTGGTAGAGGGCCGCCAGCACCATGCACGCGGGCGTGGCGTCCTTGTCCCGGATGCCGGGGGCCATGACCACGCCGTGGCTCTCCTCGGCGGCCAGGACCAGGTCCCGCGGCGAGCAGGCGACGTGCTTGTAGCGGCCGGACCGTTCCAGGGTCTTGAGCACGTCGGCCACGTACTTGAAGCCCACCAGCAGGTCGTCGATCAGCCACGAGTCCCCCGCTTCCGCCACGACCCTTCCGAGCAGCCGGGTGGTCACCAGCGTTTCCATCACCAGGCCCCGGCGGCGCGGTCCCTGGGGGTCGAGCATGAGATGGTGGCAAAGGATGGCGGCGATCTGGTTGCCGTCGAAGTGGTACCAGGAGCCGTCGGCAAGGCGGGCCTCCATGCCGATTCGGTCGGCGTCCGGATCGCTCGACAGGACGATGCCGACGCCGTGCCGGTCGGCGAATTCCCGGGCCGGGGCGGTGGCGTGGGGCACCTCCGGGTTGGGCGCCTTGAAGGGAATGGCCGCGAAGCTCCCGTCCAGGCCCTGGTCCGGCGGAATCAACAGGGAAAAGCCCAGCCGTTCCAGCACCTCCTTCACCGTGTTCACGCCGCAGCCGCACAGGGGCGTGTAGACCACCGGCGCGTCGGCCCTGGGGGGGTAGAGGTCCCCGTAGAGGCTGACATAGGTTTCGACGTATGCGGCCGGGAGGTCCGCGGGCAGCGGGCGGATCATTCCCGACCGAAGGCCCTCCGCGAATGGGACAGTGCGGACGGCCGTGGCCTTGTCCATGATCTCCACCAGCCGTTGGTCCTCGGGCGCCACCGGCTGGCTGCCGTAGGCGTCGTAGACCTTGATGCCGTTGTCGTCCGGGGGGTTGTGGGACGCCGACAGGTTCACCCCGCCCGCGGCGCCCATCCGGACGATGAAGAAGGACAGCTCCGGAGTGCTGGTCACCGCGTGATCGTCCTCGGGCGCCGCCAGGTAGGAGACGATGCCGTTGGCGGCATAGATCTCGCACGCCAGTCTGGCCAGGGAGCGCGAGGACACGCCCAGCATGGGATGCGCCGGCCCCAGGAACCCGTACACGCCGGCGTTGTCGGCGAAGACGCGCACGTCGTTGGCCACCACCACGCTCAGGGGCCGAGGGGGCACGGTTGCGCCAGGCCGGGAATCGGAGAGGGAGTCGCCGTTCAGGTAGTTGGAATGACCCTGGGCGGTCATGGCCACCGTCGACGGGTTCATCCGGTTGGGACCGTAGCCCACGGGTCCTCTCCGGCCGCCGGTGCCGAAGGGCAGCACCTGCCGGAATGCGTCGAACACCAGCGCCAGGTGGGTTTCTTCGAGGTGCCGGTCGATGACCTCCGGCGCCGCGTAGGGAATCTCGCCGCTCATCCAGCGGCGCAGGCGCCCGGCCGCCTCGTGTCCGGACTCGCCGTAGTGCCGCTCCAGCAGCCCGGTCATCCGTTCCAGTCGCGCGGTGTCGGTCATTCGGTGGAACCTATCCTTGGAGTTGAAACGGCGCCCTTCGACTTCGCTTCGCTACGCTCAGGACGAACGGAGGTGTGGTTACCCAAGCCGTGCATCCTTCGGCTTCACTACGCTTGGGACGAACGGAGGTGCGGTTACCCAAGCCGTGCGTCCTTCGACTTCGGAGATGCGGTTACCAAGCCGTATGTCCTTCGACTTCGCTTCGCTACGCTCAGAACGAACGGAGACGCGGCTTTCCAAGCCGTTCGTCCTGAGCGTAGCGAGGCGTAGCCGAGCGAAGTCGAAGGGCGCCATTTCGAGCACCGTCTGTCCACGTCCCATCGCCGCCGGGCGCAAAAAAGGCGGCCCCGGAAGGCCGCCTTTTCGCTGTCGGCGAGTGTTACCGGCCGGTGCGGGCCAGCGAGTGGACCCAGCCGTGCATGCGGGACTTGGCGTTGGCGATGTCCTTGTCGTTGAAGAAGTTCTTGAGGTCCACCTTGTCCACCGCGTACACCGGACGGAGGAAGTCGCTCTCGTATCCGAACGGCACCGTGGCGTCGATGCCCATGCCACCCTCGAACACCGTGTTGGAAGCCGTCCACTGCTGGTCGCCGGCGGTCATGCGTTCGGCCGGCATGAAGGTCTGTCCGCGTCCGCCGGGAATCGGATTGAGGATGTCCGTCTTGGGATTCACCCGGGTGGTCATGCACCACATGATGTCGTCCATGTCGTAGATGTCGGTGTCCTCGCTGGCGGCCACCACCAGGCGGGAACCCTGGGAGGTGGACAGGATGGCGGACATGAAGTTCCGCTGCCAGCCTTCCTCGATGCGGTTGCGCTTTTTCACCTGGATGATGGCGCCGCCCCAGTCGGTCATGCAGTAGGGGATGTTGACGTCCTGGATGATGCCGGGCTGCATGCGCTCGCACAAGAGATACATGCACGCCTCGCGAACGGTGGTGTCGATGTTGTGGTCGTCCAGGGTGTGCACGCCCAGCGGGAAGATGATCGGCTTGCCCTCGCGCTTCCGCGTGGTCACCGCGGTGACGTGGAAGGTGGGCGCCTTGTAGGCCTTGCCCATGTAGCCGGCCCACTCCGGATGGAAGTGGTAACGTCCCTGGATGTCGGCCTTCTCGGATTCCTCGGTCTCGTAGCGGCGGTCGCGCGGGTTGACATAACCCTCCAGCACCACCTCGCAGTCGGCCAGCGCCAGCGCGTCCACGGTCTTGGCCTTGACCACCCGCACCGGTGCGCCCTGTACCGCGCCGGCCACCCCCAGTTCGTCGCAGCCCTGGGGCAGCACCACGTAGTCGAAGCCGGCGCCCGCCAGCAGCGTGCAGGAGGGCGGGACCCCGAAGCACATGGTGATGGGGACGGGCTTGTCGGCCTGGTAGTACTTGGACACCACCTGCCACATGTGCGATCCGGGCGAGATCTGGAAGGTGGCGATGTTGCCCCAGCGGAAGTTCATGCGGTTGTAGCCGAGGTCGGTGCCGCCGTCGAAGTGCTCGCCGGAGATGAGCCGGTTGCCCGAGCCCACGGTCAGCTCCGGTTCGTACTCGGTGTGCCGTATGGGCAGCATGTACTCGTTGACGTCCTTGGGGTCCTTGATGATCTCCTCGTGGACCGGCGCCTCCTCGGAGCTTACCTCCACCGGCGGAATCTGGTTCTTGATGGCGTCCGCCAGCTTGCGCGTGCGGTCGGTGTGGTTTTCCCACCCGAACATCTTGTTGATCACGCCCATGTCGCCGAACAGGTTCGTCACCGCCCGGTGATACGGCTTGTCCTTGACGTTGTTGAACAGAATCGGGCAACCGCCGTCGAGGTTCTTCTGGATCGCCGTGATCTCCAGGTCGGGATCGACCTCCTTGTCCGTCTCGATCAGGTCTCCCTCCGATTTCAGCCACTCCAGCGCGTTACGCAGGTCGTGAATCTGCTCGGCCGGGGCCCCCAGTTTCTTTGCTGCTTTGGCCATTTCTTACTCCTCTTGTGTGATTTGCGGTCGATGTGCTCGCGGCTCCCCGCGTGAGGGTGGCCCCCGGTGGTCATCGTCACTTGCCGATGACGAAACACGCTTCCTCAAGTCTGCAAGGAAACTCGCCGAGGAGTTCGTCGGACGGGGCGCTGTATTCACGAGCGGAGTCGGTTCAGATTAGTCAAAGGAACGCGCGCTGTCAACCTTTCCGCGCTTCCTTTCGCATCTTCAGGCAGGGTCGGGCCGGAACCGCCGCTTCCACGTCAGGGCCGCCCCGATGCTGGCGTAGATCACCACCAGGCATAACAGTTCCACGCCCCACGCGTATCGATACGAGCCCGTCAGGTCATAGGCGAAACCGCCGAACCAGGTACCGAGGGCCGCGCCGAGGCCGAACGTGACCTCCAGCAGTCCGACGATCATGGCGACGTTGCGGCCCCAGAAGATGTCCGCGATGGTGGAGGCATAGACCGGGTTGCTGGCGCTGTGGCCCAGCCCGTAGAGGACGGCGAATGCCACCGGCCACCAGCCGGGCGCCTCGGGACCCAGCGCCATGAGCACACCGATGCCGCCCAGCGCCATCAGGGTAGCGACGCGCAAGGCGCGTTCCCGGCCCATGCGGTCCGCGGCAAAGCCCCAGACGGCCGTGCCTGGAATGCGCACGACCCCCACCAGGCCGAAGATCGAGGCCGCGGCGAGTTTGCCGAGCCCACGGTGGATCAGGTGGGCGACGGCATGGGTGTATACCAGCGATAACCCCATGCCCACCGCCAGGTGCCCCACCACGATGGACCAGAACGGGAACGAGGACAGCAGCTCTCGTAGCGTCCAGTCGCGGTGGCCGGCGGGGTTTCCCGAAGGATGCGCCACTGCCGGCGAGCCACGGCTCGGCGCGTCCACGGAGTCGCCGTCCGGAAGCTGCCCGATGTCCTCGGGCCGCCGGCGCTGGAACAGGGCGTTCAGGGGTACCAGCGACACCAGCACGCCCGCTCCCAGAAGCGCCATGGCGCCGCGCCAGCCGTAAACGGTGATGAGGATCTGCACGCCGGGCACGATCACGATGCCGACGCCCAGTCCCATGGCGGCGAAGCCGATGGCCGTGGCCCGGCGGCGGCGGAACCAGTGGGACAGCACGGCGGTGGTGCCGACGAAGTCGATGCCGCCGATGCCGAACCCCGCCAGCAGGCCGTAGCAGAGGTAGAACTGCCACAGGGAGTCGCTACGGCTCGCCAACACCAGCCCGAGACCCACGAGCGCGCAGCCCAGGGGCATCATGATGCGCGGTCCGAGACGGTCGTAGGCCCAACCCGCCACCGGCGCCAGCACGCTGTAGGCGATGCCGTTCACCGAGGCGATGGTGGCGGTGCCGGCGCGCGACCAACGGAACGCCTCCAGCAGGGCGACGTTGAACACGCTGAAGCCGGCCAGGAGGCCGCCCACCAGCACCAGGTTGAGGAAGCACATGGCGACGATGACGTAGCCGTAGAAGAACGGCCGTGACGGCCTTGCGGCCGTAGGGGTCGCGTAGTGGCTTTTCGGCTCTCCCACCGCCTCACCGGGTCTCGGGTTGGAACCGCCGCTTCCACGTGATGCTCAACTGTATGCTCACGTAGGCCAGCGTATACGACAGCAACCCCAGCATCCAGGCGTATTGGTACGAGCCCGTGACATCGTACACGAACCCGCCGAACCAGGGTCCGAGAGCGATTCCGAACCCGTAAAAGATCTCCAGCAGTCCGATGATGGTGGCGACGTGCCTGCCCCAGAAAATGTCCGTGAGGGTGGCGCCGAAGGTGGCGTTGGCGGCGCTGTGACCGACGCCGTAGAGGACGGCGAAGGCCACGAACCACCACGCGGGGGACTCGGGACCCGCGGTCATAAGCAGTCCGATGCCGCCGAGGGCCATGACGGTGGCGATGCCATAGGCACGGTCGCGCCCCATGCGGTCCGAGGCGAAACCCCAGAGAGCCGTTCCGGGAATCCGCACCACCCCGGCCAGGCCGAAGACCGTGGCCGCGCCGAGCTTGTCCAGGCCGACATGGACCAGGTGGGCGACGGTGTGGGTATTCAAGAGAGACAATCCGGTGCCGGCCGTCAGGTGGCCCAGCGCCATGGACCAGAAGGGGAACGAGGACAGCGCCGTTGCCGGCGTCCAGTCGCGCACGGCGGGTCGCGTCGGCGCGGGGGTTTCCGGGGTCCCCGCGGTTGCCGGGTCCGGAGCCGTGGCTTCGAACGACGCGCCGTCCGGGAGCTGCCCGATGTCCTCGGGCCGGCGCCGCTGGAGCAACGCGTTCAGCGGCACCTGCGACGCCAGCACGCCAAGCCCCAGCAGCACCATCGCGGCGCGCCAGCCGTAGTGGGTGACCAGGAACTGCACGCCGGGCACGATCACGATGCCGACGCCCAGGCCCATGGCGGCGAAACCGAGGGCCGTGGCCCGGCGGCGCCGGAACCAGCGGGAAAGCAGGGTGGTGGTGCCGACGAAGTCGAGGCAGATGATGCCGACGCCCGCCAGGAGGCCGTACCAGAGGTAGAATTGCCACAGCGCCGTGCTCCTCCCCGACAGCACGAGTCCCGCGCCGATCAGGAGCCCGCCCAAGGGCATGATGACGCGCGGCCCCAACCGGTCGTAGGCCCACCCCACCAGCGGCGCCAGGGCGATCACCGCGAGGCCGTTTACCGAGGCAATGGCGGCCGTGGCCGCGCGCGACCACCGGAACGCCTCCAGCAGCGCGACGTTGAACACCCCGAACGACGCCATGAAGCCCCCCACCAGCACCAGGTTGAGGAAACAGAGGGAGAGGATGACGTGTCCGTAGAAAAAAGGGCGGGGAGCGTGGGGTCTCATGCTCAGCGCGTCTCGTGGCGGGAGCGCCGGCTCCATATGATGCACACCTGGACGCTCAGGTAGGCTACCGTGAAAGAGACGAGCCCCAGGATCCAGGCGTACTGGTAGGAGCCGGTCACGTCGAACGCGTAGCCGCCGAACCACGATCCGAGCGCCACCCCGATGCCGAAGGTGACCTCCAGCCAACCGAGGATCTTGCCGACGTTTCTGCCGCCGAAGATGTCGGTGATGGTGGCGCCGAAGGTGGGGTTGCCGGAGCTGTGGCCGATGCCGTAGAGGACGGCGAAGGCCACGAACCACCACGCCGGCGCGTCCGCGCTCAGGGCCATGAGCACCCCGATCCCGCCAAGGGTGAAGAGGGTGCCGAGGCGGTAGGCGCGGTCGCGCCCCAGGCGGTCCGAGATGAAACCCCAGAAGGCCGTGCTCGGGATCCGCGCCACCCCCACTAGGCTGAAGGCGTTGGCGGCCACCTGTTTCGCCAGTCCGATGTGGACCAGATGGGCGACCGCGTATGTGTACATGAGGGCAAGGCCGGTGCCAAGCCCCAGGTGCCCCACGGCAATGGACCAGAACGGGAACGAGTGGAACGCTTCCGCGAGCGTCCAGTCCCGCGCCGGCACGGGCTTTTCGGCGGCGGGTTCCGCCGTCACCGGGGCGGCATCCGCGGCGCCCGGCGAATCGCCGTCCGGCAGTTGTCCGACATCTTCGGGCCGGCGTCGCTGGAACACGGCGTTCAGAGGCACGATGGTTGCCAGAACCACGATCCCCAGCAGCGCCATGGCCGCGCGCCACCCGTATCGGGTGATCAGGACCTGCACCACGGGCACGATCAGGATGCCGAAGCCCAGTCCCATGGTGGCCAGGCCGAGGGCCATTCCCCGCCGCCGGCGGAACCAGTGGGACAATAGGGCGGTGTTGCTGACGAAGCCGATGCAGCCGATGCCCAGCCCCACGAGCAGGCCGTACGCGAGGTAGAAGTGCCAAAGCGACGTGCCGGCCCCCGACAGCAGCATCCCGCAGCCGATGAGGAAGGCCCCAAAAGGCATGAGGATGCGCGGCCCCAGCCGGTCGTAGGCCCAGCCCACCAGCGGCGAGGAGGCGCTGTAGAAAAAGCCGTTCACCGAGGCGATGGAGCCCGTCGCGGCACGAGACCAGCCAAACGTTTCCACCAACGCGATGTAGAAGACGCTGTACGAGGCCAGGATCCCCCGCATCAGCACCATGTTCAGGAAACAGAGGGCGACGACGACGTAGCCGTAGAAGAAGGTGCGGCGGCGCATGGGATTCAGTTTCGGAGGTGGGGCAGCGTCTCCTCGGCGAACCGCTGCATCTGTTCCAGCCGGTCGGGCCAGCGCGGCACCATGAACTGGAGCGCCAGGTGCTCCACGCCCGCCTCGCGGTACCGGCCGATGGCGTCCGCGAGCTGAACGGGGGTGCCGGCCAGGCGGTCCGGCTCCTGCGGCACCGGCTCCCGGGTCACCTCGATGGGAAGGCAGCAGTTGAGTCGCAGGCTCTCCGGTGAACGCCCGGCTTCTTCGGCGTGGCGCCGGGCGTTGTCGAACCGCGCCGCCAGTTCATCGGGCTCGATGCGC
>JAPOQB010000672.1 GCA_026710965.1 Deltaproteobacteria bacterium
CAATAGGATGCGGGACACGACGGCTCGGTGAGCGGAGCGAGGCCGGCCGCGTCCCAGGCCTTCGCCACGGCGCTCACGAAAGCCTCCCCCTGGGCGCCGCTCTCCAGCGCCAGCTCATGGGTGCCGCGGGACGCCGCGGCGATTTCCGCCACTTCCCGCAGCCGCGCCCGGTCCCCGTCGCGGGCGGCGTGCCAAGCGTTGCGGAAGAGCACCGCGTCCACTTGGCAACTGCCGTGGACCAGGATTCCCCGGATCCATTCCTTGAGCCCGGCCCCGTCCAGGACCTGTTCCGCTTCCACCGCATACTCCAGGCCATGGCTGTAGGCAAAGGAACCCACCGGGAAGGCCGGTGACAGCCAACTCATGAGCCGGTACAGGTCGCTACTCCGAATGGATTCTCGCATGGTTCGTATGCTCCCGCGAAACATATGCGCCGGCCTCCGGATCGAACGGGGCCTCGACGATGCGGACCTGTCCGCCCAAGACCACGGCCAGCGCGGTGATCACGTGGTCGTTGCGGATGCGCAGCCGACCATTCTCGATCTGCGTGGGCACGTGCCGGTTCCCCAGGTGCCAGGCGATCCGCGTAAGTCTCCCCGGGTCATCGCAGGTAATCTCGGCGAGGACCTCGTCGGCCGCACGGACCAGGACCCAACCGCCGCTCTCCAACTGGAGGCCATCGCCGTCGTGCATCACGGCCGCCTCTCGCAGGTCCAGCATCACCCAACCGCCGCCGTCGGTCTTGAGCCGTGTCCGCCGCCGGTGCCGCCCGTCGTACGGAAGGGTCACCGTGCCGCGTGCCGAGTGTCTCGGCCACTGTCCCGCCGGGCGCGTTCTGATGGCTCGTTCCATGATCACGGGTGTCCGCCGGCGCGTCAGAAGAGAAAATACCGCTGCGCCATGGGCACGGTCCGCGCCGGTTCGCACGTCAGCAGCTCGCCGTCGGCGCGTACCTCGTAGGTTTCGGGGTCCACCTCCATGCGCAGGGTGGCGCCGTTGTGGATCATGTCTTCCTTGCAGAGGTCTCGTGTTCGCTTCACTGGAAGGAGTGGCCTCCGGAGTTGCAGCGCGCCGGCGAGATCGGCGTCGAGCGCCGCGGCGCTCACGAAGGTGACAGTGTTCTCGCGCCGCGAGCCGCCGAAGGCGCCGAACATCGGCCGGTAGTGCACCGGCTGTGGCGTCGGGATGGAGGCGTTGGGGTCGCCCATGGGCGCGGCGACGATGACGCCGCCCTTGAGGATGACGTCCGGCTTGACGCCGAAGAAGGCCGGTGACCACAGCACCAGGTCGGCGAGCTTCCCCGGTTCCACCGATCCGACGTATTCCGATATGCCGTGGGTGATGGCCGGGTTGATGGTGTACTTGGCCAGGTAACGCTTTGCCCGGACATTGTCGTTGTCCGCCGTCTCCGCGGGGAGCCGGCCGCGCTGGCGCTTCATCTTGTCCGCGGTCTGCCACGTGCGGATGATGACCTCGCCCACGCGGCCCATGGCCTGGCTGTCGGACGCCATCATGCTGAACGCGCCCAGGTCGTGCAGGATGTCCTCGGCCGCC
>JAPOQB010000577.1 GCA_026710965.1 Deltaproteobacteria bacterium
GGACCCGGACGTTTTGTCGCGGTTCAAGAGGATGAAGGCGCGGATCGACCCCGTGGTCGGTCAGGACTGGAACAACATGCTCAATAACTTCTACGGCCTGATCCAGGACAGCGGCGACGTCTTCAAGGCGGCGCTGAAGAAATAGTGAAGCATTGCGGACGAGAGGCGGAAGAGGGTGTATGCGGAAGAAAGACCGGGAGCAGGCAGCCGATCAACAAGGAGGGACCGATGTTACGTAACTTGATACGAATAGGGTCTTTGTTGGCCGTCCTCGGGATGGCCGTTCCAGCGTACGAAGCATCGGCCCAGAAAGGGACCTGGCCGGAGAAGGGCAAGACCATCACGTGGTTGATCCCCTATGCTCCGGCGGGCGGGTTCGATCTTCACAGCCGGGCCGTGAGCGTCGGCTTGAAGAAAGCCCTCGGCGTCAACGTCATTCTGAGGAACCGGCCGGGCGCCGGCGGAACCATTTCCTGGAACCTCCTCTGGAAGGCCAAGCCCGACGGCTACACTATCGGGACCGTCAACATCCCCGGGGCCATCGTCTCCGAACTGTTCAACGACCCCAAGCCGGTTTACAAGCTGAGGGAGTTTTCCTGGCTCGGACGGATCTCGTCCGGCCCCTACGTGTGGGCGGTGGGCGCCAAGACCCACTTCCAGAACCTCAAGGACTTCCAGGACGCCAAGGAGGTCCTTCTCACCGGCACCGGGGTAGGCGCTACCGGGTGGGTCACCAACTTGTTGACAGCCAAGGTCATGGGGTTCAACCCGAAGTTCATCCTCGGTTATCCGGGCGCTCCGGCCGCCAACATGGGAATCGTCCGAGGGGAAGGCCACGCCAGGGCCCTGGGCCTGGATTCGCCGGGCCAGATGGTGTTCGTGGAGGACGGCAACATGAGGGCCATGTGGGTCTACCTGGACAAGCGTGATCCCAGGTACCCCGACGTCCCCACCGTGGGGGAGCTGGGCTTTCCGCAGCTCAGGGTCCTCGCCTCTCACCGCGTGGCGACCGCTCCGCCGGGTATGCCCAAGGACCGGCAGGCGATCCTACAAAAGGCGTTCGAAACGGCGCTGAAGGATCCGGAGGTGATTGCACGGTTCGCGAAGATGAAAGCCAAGTTGTCTCCGGTCGTGGGCGAGGACTGGAACAGCATGCTTGACGGCTTCTACGGCCTGATCAACCAGTACGGAGATATATTCCGGGAAGCCCTGCAGAAAAAGAAATAACCGGGCTTTCCCGAGTCACAGTCGACCCCTACCGGCCGGGACGCGCCGGCATGGTTTCTCCATGCGTGCGGCCCGGCCGGTCGCGTGTCGGGCGTAGAGACCCCGAACAATCCGGACCCGGAAGGAATGTCTCGATGAGGAGCGCCTACGGCTTCAAGATCCCCGAAATCGATCCGGAACTGACCCGTGTCGGTCCCGGCACGCCCTGCGGCGAGCTTATGCGCCGTTATTGGCAGCCGGTGTGCCTGTCCCGCGACCTGGGAGATCTGCCCAAGCGAATACGCATCATGGGCGAGGACCTGGTCGCTTTCCGGGACGGCGAAGGCCGGCCGGGGCTGCTCTTCTTTCGCTGCAGTCACCGGGGCACTTCCCTGGAATACGGCCGGGTGGAAGATCAGGGACTTCGGTGCTGTTACCACGGATGGCTGTATGACGTGGAGGGCAACATCCTCGACATGCCGCTGGAACCTCCCGGGAGCCAGGTCAAGGATCACCTCAAGCACCCGTGCTATCCGGTGCAGGAATTCGGCGGCCTCGTCTTCGCCTACATGGGGCCGTTGGAAAAGATGCCGGAGTTGCCCAAGTACGATGCGTGGGTACACGAGGGAGGGAAGTTCCACGCCCGATTCGGTCCCCGGATAGGCGGCTCCGTAGACTGCAACTGGCTCCAGACCGAGGAAAACCTCATGGATGCGCTGCACACGGTGTGGCTGCATACGCTTCACAGCGGCTCCCAGTTTCCCACCCAGGTGTTCACCTCGCTACCGGAAGAACTCAGGTACGAAGAGACCGAAATGGGCATGCGCTTCGTCATGGTCCAGAAGCTCGAAGGCGGCAAGTGGGCCGAGTTGATCTGCGAAATGGTCATGCCCCTGAACGCTCACCTGGTCTACACGAGCGAACTCAAGACCACGAAAGTGAACCAGGTCTCCTTTTGCGTTCCGGTGGACGACACCCACGTCAGGTCGGCCAACATCCGCTGGATGCCGGCGGACGAGGATGAGACCCTGTTGAGCGGGCGCGCGAAGCTGGCGCCGGGAGGGCGGTCCGACACGAGCTACGAGTACGGCCAGCGCCAC
>JAPOQB010000065.1 GCA_026710965.1 Deltaproteobacteria bacterium
CCCACCAGATGGTGCGGCGCATGCGTTGGTGCTGGCGCTCCTCCGGGGTGGCCCGGTACCACGTTTGGTTCCGGCGCCACAGGTCCCGGATCTGATCCACCGCTCCGGGGCCGCCCGCCTCGCTCAGATATTCGAGAAAGACCGGAATCGGCTCGATCCAGTGGCCGTCGCCGTCGATCACCGGGTGCTTCAGTCCGTCATGTATCTCTGCTGCTCGATTTTCCATGGTCACTGCTCCTGTCGCGGATGTGCTTCGTGGGGCCCCGTATCCCCATCGACCTATAGCACATCTCCTGCCGGTCCGGGGATGGCCGCGGATTCAGTCTCCTGAATCGTCCCGGGGCGCGTGCAAAGTCGCTTCCAGCGCCGGCTGGACGAGTTCCGCCTGCCAGCGCAACAGCCCGCTGCTCTCCATGACCTCACCGAGAGTCCTGCTATGCTGTTGGACGATGGCCTCCAACGCCGCCTTGGGGGCCATCGTCGAGGGCGCGATCTCCAGGTCCCCGGCGATCCTGGCGCACTCGGCGCGTAGGGCGTCGAACTTCGGTTGATCCATGGGGGGCGGTTTCACAACCACGGTCCCCCGGCGCTTCGGCCACTCGGCGGGGGCCAGGGCGGCCGCCCTGGCAATCGCCTGCTCCAGCGTCCGGCGCCATGAGCCGACGAAGTTGCGCGGCAGCTTCGGCCCCTTGTCCAGGGACTCTTCCGGATGCCCCTCGGTCCATTGGACCAGCTCCAGCAGTTGCCGGTTGCCAAGCACCTTGAAGGCCGGCCGGTCGGACCGCCGGGCGCGCATGTCGCGCCAGCCCCAGATCTCCCGCAGATAGGCCAGTTGCCGATGAGTCAGCCGGCCGGCTCCCTTGATGCGCCAGGCTTCGTCCGACTCGTCCGGACGATCCCGCCCGGCGGCGTCCACCATGGCCCGGCAGCTCTCACGATGCCATTCCACCCGTCCCCGCTCGCGCAACTCGCCGTGCAGGCACTCCGCCAGCCCCTCCAGGTAACGCGTGTCGTTGACGGCGTAGCGCAACTGCTTTTCGCTGAGGGGCCGGCGCGACCAGTCCGATTTCTGCGAGTCCTTGGTCATCGCGATGTCGAAAAACCTCTCGACGAGCGCGGCCAGCCCGATCTGCTCGATGCCCAGCAATTGCGCGGCGATCATGGTGTCGAAGACCTCGCCGTCCGGCCTGAAGTCCTGCCACGCCCGCAACATGCGCAGGTCGTAGTTGCCGCCGTGCGCGATCAGCCGCTTCGGAGCCAATGCCTCGACGAGTCCTCCGAAGTCGACATCGACGAACGGATCGACGACGAAATGCTCGTCTCCGACCGAGAGCTGGATCAGGCAGACCTTCTCGAAGTAGCTGTGGAGGCTGTCGGCCTCCATGTCCAGGGCGACCGACTCGCCTTTCCGGATGCTCCGGATCAGTTTCTCCAGGGTGGCGGAGTTGCAGACATACAGGTAGTCTGGAGACTGTAGCGTACTCAATGAAGTCAATCCCTCCTCGCCGAGCGAAGCAACTCCCACAACCCTCTGGGGCTGACAACTCGCAAGTCCCCACCCGGCGCGGCTTCCAGAAGGTCCCGGCCCCCGGTCACGAGCACGTCCGCCCTTCCGCGGACGGCCGCGGCGGCTATCCAGCGATCGGCGGGATCCGTCGCGGGCCATGACGCGGGTTCGACCGGCGCCACAACATCTGCATGCTCGCGAACGAATCCGATCACTTCGCTCACGTGCGCCTCCGGTGCGGCAAGCTTGTCGGCAAGAATCCGTTCAAGTTCCTGGAGAACCGTCTCGCCGACGAGCAGTCGGTGTTCGGCAAGCACAATTTGCAGGATGTCATGGCAGAACCCGCGCGTGGCAAAGGCCGCGACCAGGACGCTGGTGTCCAGCAGTATCCTCACGAGACTTCTTTAAAGACATCCTCGTCGGTCAGCCAGCCATGCGCCTCGGCGAACGGCGCGACACGGCGTCGCAACTGTTCAAGCCGTGCGATCGCGAGTTGCCGACGCACAGCTTCGCGCACGAAGGCGCTCTTGCCCATTCCCGTTCGTGCCGCGACATCACGTAGTTCCGCGTCAAGCCTGTCGTCTATGCGGATGGTCAAGGTGGCCATGTACTACAACGTACTACAATGACAACCGCGATACCAGCCCGTGTCGCCACGCGCCCGGCTGCCACGAACTTTGTGTATTTACAAATGACGGGATCAAGGGAGACAAGATGAAACCGTTGCGCGAGGACTCTTCCAACGATACGCTGACGAAATCGAACGGCCTGGGAGACCTCATGGCGAAGTGTCCTCCTATCAAGTCTGAACGGCCGATGCTCCGGCTGCTAGCGCGGGGCGAGAACGAGATTGCCGAGGGGAAGCGTGTCGACCTGGAAACGGTGCTGGCAGAGGCCGACGCGTTGCTCGCGGCTGAAGACTCCTGACCTGTGAATCCCCTACCCGCAGACACCGATCCCGACCTTCTCACCCGGGCCGCGGCCATCCACGCCCGTGTCCTGACCGTGGACACGCACGTGGACATCCCGCCGGATTTCGGCACCGAGAGCTACGACCCCAGAGAGGCCAAGGCGGGCCGCGGCCAGATCGATCTGGTGGGGATGGAGCAGGGCGGGCTGGATGCGGTGTTCTTCATCGTCTACGTGGGGCAAGGCGAGCGCAACCCGGCGGGGTATGCCCGGGCCATGGCCGACGCCTTCGACAAGTTCGCCGCCATCCGGCGCATGACCGACGTGCAGTATCCGGAGACCATCGCGCTGGCGCGCACGGCGGATGACGTGCGCCGCATCCACGGCGAAGGGCGGCGGGCGGCGCTCATCGGCATCGAGAACGGCCATGCCCTGGGACGCGACCTGGACATCCTCAAGACGTACTACGACTTCGGCGCGCGCTACCTGGGACTGACCCACAACGGCCACAACGACCTCGGCGATTCCGCCGTGCCCATGTCCCGCCTGAAGGACCCGGCGACGGAGCACGGCGGCCTCACCGATTTCGGGCGCGCCGTGGTCGAGCGTGCCAACGAGCTGGGCATCATGGTCGACATCTCCCACGCGGCCATGACCACCGCCCTGGACGCCATCCGCGCATCCCGGGCGCCGGTGATCGCATCGCACTCCAGCGTGAAGGGGGTCTACGACCACCCGCGCAACCTGTCCGACGAGGCGCTGACGGCGCTACGGGACAATGGCGGAGTGGCCCAGATGGTGGCCTTCGACTACTACCTGCGGCCGGTGTCAAACGAGAGACAGGCGGCACTCCGCGCCCTGAGAACAGAGATGGGAATCAAGGGATTCGCCGATTTCGAACAACTGAGCGACGAGAAGCGCGACACCTACCACGCCCGCCGGGGAGAGATCGATTTCAAGTGGCCCAAGGCGTCGGTGAAGGATTTCGCCGACCACATCGACTACGCAGTCAACCTCGTGGGCATCGATCACGTGGGCATGGCGTCGGACTTCAACGGCGGCGGCGGCATCGCCGGCTGGGACAACGCCCGCGACACCCTCAACGTCACCGTGGAGCTGGTGCGCCGGGGCTACAGCGAGGAGCAGACCGCCCAACTGTGGGGCGGCAACCTGCTGAGGGTGATGGAGGAAGTCGAGGCGGCGGCACGGCGCCATGAATAGACTCGGACCCGACAGGGGCAGACGAGTCACTATTGGCCGCGAACCCGAACGAATGGTATAGTTCTTGCGAACGTTTTCCGGATGAGCATGATGGTGACCGAACTGTATGACGCCTTGAGATCGGCCGGGGCTCCGGAAGAGAAAGCCCGTGCAGCCGCTCAGGCGATGTCGGAAGAGAGTCTGGCGACCAAGACCGATATTGCGCGGATTGAGCGGGAGCTGTTGGTCCTGAAATGGATGAACGGCACGGCCGTGGCGGGAGTCGTTTCCCTGCTGCTCAAGTCTTTCTTCGGATAAGCTGTCTTTCGAGCGACGAGAAGCGACGCCTCAGCCCTTGGGCCCGAAGACCGGCAACAGGGCGCCGCCCCTTTCGATGAAACGAACCTCCACGTCCATGCCGATGGAAACATCACCCGGCTCGCAGCCCACGATGTTGGTGCCGAACATCGGGCCTTCCTCAAGCTCAATCAAGGCATAAACATAGGGTAGATCCGCTTTGAAAGCCGGATCGAAGGCCCGGTGATGCACGTTGAATGCG
>JAPOQB010000064.1 GCA_026710965.1 Deltaproteobacteria bacterium
CGAGAACCTGCCGGCCATGCTCAGGGAGGTGCCGGGCATCGGCGTGGTGCTCATCGGCGAAGGGGACCTGAGCCAGGAGCTCGGCCACCCGCGGGACTACGACCACCCGGTGGTGGCCGACCACATCAACCGGATCCTCGACATCTGCAAGGAGCACAACGTCCCCTGCGGCCACCCCCACCCCAGCGCCGATAACATCGAGCGGCTGGTGGAGGCGGGTTTCCGGTTTCTCATGCCCGGCGCGCCGCGCTCCTTCGCGGTGCTGAACCGCGCGCGGGAGCTCACGGGGCGTTAGCCACCCAGCGCGCAGGCCCACCTCCCGTCATTCCGGGCTTGACCGGTATCCAGGCAGAGGGGGGCAGGGTCAGGATTCGCGACAACATCCGACGGGAAAGGAGACCGCACCCATGGCGATGGTGAAGCTCGAACCACCCGCACAACTCGGTATGAGCCTGGGCGAGGCCATGTTCACCCAGCGGGCCATTCGCAGGCTCAAGCCGGATCCCATAAGCGACGAGGATATCCAGGTGCTGATGGATGCGGCGTCCAAGGCCCCCAACGCCCGCAACGAGCACCGGGGACGTTTCCTGGTGGTGCGGGACCGGGAGAAAATCCGCAAGTTTGCGGAACTCTACACAGAGGCTTGGTGGGCCAAGCAGCCGGAGGGCTGGAGCCCAGAGAATGCTCCCCCGGGCGACAAGCATCTCGGCCCCATGCGGCTGGCGGGGGCCATGAAGGACGTGCCGGTGGTGGTGCTGGCGGTCTCCACGGCACCGAGATACGCCAGTTCCATCCTCCCGGCCGCCCAGAACCTCATGCTGGCCGCCCGGGCGCTGGGCATCGGCTCGGTGCTGACCACCCTACATCCCTGCGTAACCCACCGGATACACGAGCTTTTCAAGCTCCCCCCGGAAGCCGAGGTCCACTGCTGCATCCCCCTGGGCTATCCCGAAGGCCGGTTCGGCACGACCGCCCGCCTCCCCACCTCCGAGACCACCTTTTACGACGAATGGGGCAACCCGCCTCCGTGGGAGTGACGCGCTTGACTTCCTCTTGAGTCCCGTACGGATAACCGCTAGCATATCGTCACGTACAGGATATCAATGAGGATATTATGCAGATCTCGAAATGGGGCAACAGTCTTGCGGTCCGACTCCCCAAGGCGTTGGTGGAGGAACTCGGTCTGAAGCGGGGCGATGAACTCGAGGTGGTTTCGGCCACCCCACGGAGGATCGCTGTCGCTAGGGACGAGCGCCGTCGATTGGCGGTTGAACGGATGCGGGAGCGTGCCTGGGCTATTCCCGAGGACTACACGTTCGATCGAGACGAAGCCAACGCCCGGTGAACGCCTTCATTGATACCAACGTTCTGATCTATGCCCAGGGCGCCGGCACCAAGAGCGAGGTGGCACGAACGGTGATACTGGCCGGCGGTGTGATCAGCGTGCAGGTGCTCAACGAGTTCGTTGCCGTCCTTCGTCGAAAGTTCGGTTTTGATTGGGACGTTGTTGCGGATGCCGTTGCCGACGTGCGGACGGCCCTTGATCCTGTCCGTGCCGTCGACATCTCGACTCACGTGGAAGCGGTGGCTCTTGCCCGGGCTTATGGCTTCAACATCTACGACGCTCTGATCGTCGCCTCGGCTCTTGCAGCCGGATGCGACACGCTGCTCACGGAGGATCTCCAAGCCGGCCAGCGCATCGAGAGCCTGATGGTGGTCAATCCGTTTGTTTGATGGGGCTGACGCCGCAAACGTCACCTCGCCCGCGTCCGGATTCGCGACCCTTCCTACAGCCCGTACAGCGCCCGCGCGTTGTCGCCCAGGATCTTGTCGACGATTCCTTCCGGCACCGAGCCGTCGCTCCGGAGCATGCGCAGCGCCTCGATCTGGCTGGAGGTGTCGTTGTGGCCGTAGTCGGTGCCGATGACGAGGTTGTCCTCGCCCGCGTCCTTGAGGATCACCGGCAGGTCGTCGGTGGTCTGGCAGGCCACGTACATGCGGTTC
>JAPOQB010000063.1 GCA_026710965.1 Deltaproteobacteria bacterium
GCTTTCTCGGTGACGTCGGGCCCCGCAGGGTGGTCCTCGACGAGGTCCATCGTCTGTCCAATCCGTCGGAGTTACTGAAGATCGCCGCGGACTACCATCCGGAAACCAGGATCATCGCCACCGGCTCTTCATCGTTGGGAGCGTCCCGAAGATTCCGTGACACTCTGACCGACCGAAAGCGCGACCTGTGGTTGACTCCCATGCTGATGCAGGACGAGCAGGAGTTCGGCGCCCGCGGACTCGATCACCGCTTCCGGTTCGGCGGTCTTCCGCCGTTCTATTTGGCCGAGGCGGTGCCGGAGGACGGGTTCCAGGATTGGATCGATTCCTACTGGGCCAAAGACGTCCAGGAACTGTTCCAGGTCGGGCGCCGCTGGTCTTTCATGCGGTTTGTCGAGCTGATGTTCGCTCAGAGCGGAGGAATGTTCGAGGCCACGCGGTTCGCGGCCGCCTGCGAGGTCAGCCGCACGACCATCGCAACCTATCTCCAGATCCTGGAGGATACCCTCGTCGTCCAGGTCATCCGGCCCTACAGCACGCGGCGCGCCACGGAGATCGTCGCCGCGCCGAAGGTCTATGGCTTCGACACCGGGTTCGTCTGCCTGTTCAAAGGGTGGGAGGGGTTGCGCAACGAGGACCGCGGCGCCCTTTGGGAACACTACGTGATGAACGAGTACCTCGGCCGCCGGCAGAAAAGGGACCTGCACTACTGGCGCGACAAGCGCGGCCACGAGGTGGATTTCGTCACCCTTCGCCGCGGGAAGCCGATCGCCGTTGAGTGCAAGTGGCGTGCCGACGGCTTCGATCCGCGCAACCTGCACGCCTTCCGCAAGGCCTATCCGGCGGGCGAGAATTTCGTGGTCACCTCCGATACGGAACGGTCCTACACGCGGCGTGACGGCGACGTCCAGTACCGGTTCGTGGGGCTAGCCGACCTCATCGGGCGGCTTGCCTAGCCATGGAAACGGGCATCGCCTACGCGCTGGCGGCCGCGCTGTTCTGGGGCACCTCTCCGGTGCTGGTCAAGCGCGGCCTCAGGCACTCCAATGTCAGCGCCGCGGTGCTGCTCCAGGGAGTGGGCTCGGTCCTCGTGCTGGTGCTGATCCTCCTCCTAACGTTCGGCGAGGGCGAGCTCGCCATGCCGTGGACCGCGGCCGGCGTGTTCGTGTCCGTGGGCCTGGTGGGGAGCTTCCTGGGCCGCACCTTCGCGCTCAAGGGCATCGACGAGGTCGGGGCCTCCAGGGCCCAGTCCATCGTCAACTCCGCGCCGCTGCTCACAGCGGTCTACGCCGTCCTCCTGCTGGGGGAGACCGCCACCCCGCTCATCCTCATCGGCGTGGGGCTGATCGTCAGCGGGCTTCTGATCATCACGCGCGGGACTCCAGACGAGGAGGACACCCGCCTTCCCTTCCGGTTCAAGGCGTTCCTGAACCCGTTGCTGGCCATCATCTTCTTCGGCTTCGGCCCGATCCTCAAGAAAGTCGCGATGCTTGCCGGCGGAACCCCGGTTCCCGGTTCGCTCATCACCCACGTCACCGGGCTCGCGTTGGTCATGTCCTTCGGCCGGATCCTCCGCATCGACTGGCGGCAAGGCATCCGCATTGCTCCGGACAGCTACTTCTTCCTCCTCATGTCGGGATTCTTCCAGGGGGTGGGCTCGATCTTCACCTACCTCGCGGTGGCCCACGCCCCGGCCATCATCGTGGCGCCCATATGGAACGTGCAGCCGCTGGTGACGTTCTCGCTGGCGCGGTTGCTGCTGCGGGAGGATGAGGTGGTCAGGCTGAAGGACGGCCTGGCGGCCGTGCTCGTGGTGGCCGGCGTCTTCTTCCTCTTTCAGTCGCGGGGGTAACGGAACCGGTCATTCCGGCGGAAGCGGGAATCCAGGCGGCGTGGAGCGGGGAACCGCGGTCGTTGCGCTACGTCAGCTCCCCGAACACCGCGACCCAGATGCACGGCGGCGTGCGGCTGGTGTAGTTCACGCGGTGGCGGCGGTGGGCGGGTATCAGTACATGGTCGCCGGCGCCGAGCCGCAGCGTTTCTCCGTCCTCGTATTCCAGCACGGCCTCGCCCTGGACCAGCACCACCCACTCGTCGCGGTCCTGGTCATACCACCCGCCGGCGGGTGCCGCCCGGCCGCGGGAGACGATGCGCTCGATCTTCACGCCCCGGTCCGGGATGAGGTCGGTGAACTCCTCGTCGTCCGGCGGCGGATCGGGCAGGTCGTAGAGGTTAACCGGCATATGGAGTCTCCCGTAGTGTAGGAACAAGCGATTCGTCGGGGCAACACTTTGCCTGCGGTAGGGACAGTCAGGGCTAGCGTGACGACTCCGGATGGAGTGCAGTGGTGTCCAGCCACGGCGGCGGGTTCTCTGCGATCCATCTTGACTCGGGCGTCAGAACCGCGACCTCGCGATGTGGATTCTCAGGGCTGGCATTGTCGTAGATCCGGGTTTCGTGCGACCGCGCGACAGCCGTCGGAAGGTTCGTTAGCGAGCGGGCAAACCTCCGTCTTACATCCCCTTCCGGCACGTCGTGGCCGCCCAGAGCTACGCGGTTGGCGATCCGGTCCAGCGCCTGGGCGACCGAATTCACCGAGACGTAGTGCAACTCGATTCTGTATCCTGCCGAACGGGCTTGGTCCATGGCGAGAAGCATGGTTTTGCCGGCCAGCGTGGTTTCCACGACGACTGTTCTGCGATTGACAAGAGCGGCGCGACGTCTCCGCACAGCCTCGCGACGGGCTGTGCGCACGGCACTCTCGAGATCACCGAGACTAGTACGGCGGCGGGCTATGGCGTCAGGGTCGATCAACTCCACCCCACCGAATCGCCGGGAACGTGTTAGCGTGGATTTCCCTGATCCGTTCGGGCCGGCCACGA
>JAPOQB010000062.1 GCA_026710965.1 Deltaproteobacteria bacterium
CGACGGCCTCCATCGCTCCTACGGCAAGAGGATGGCTCACACCATCCGCATCAAGGTGTTGCCCGCGAAGTGATCCCGAAGAAACCGACGCCCTCAGAGCAAAGCCCGCGCTCACCAGGCGCAAACCGTAGAGGCTCTCGCGTCCGCCGCCCGGCCCTTCACCGGATGGTCATCGAAGTGCACGCCCGGCCAACGACGCGTTATTCCCTGGAGTACAGCTTGCCGGCCGGAAAGAACGCACGAGTTGCCCTCGGCCTGGAACACGAGAGCGAAAGCCGGGACAGCGGTGTCTCGATCCACCTGCGGAGAGACTTCTGAGTACCTGAAACAGCACCTTGCCATGCGGAACGAACCGCATATGACACTGACGTACATTTGGGCAAGGAAATCCGGAGATGCAGGTCAGACGCCGGCGTTGCCTGCCCCTCCGGAACTGCTGGACACCGGCATCGCCCGCTACTTCCTCACCGGAGGCCCGTTACACCCGTAGGTGATCCAAGTGTGAGACGGAAGAAGCCTCGGTCGCCGTCCGGGTCGAAAGGAGTCGAAACCCATCGCCATCGATATCAAGTGGGGCCGCAAGGGCGGAATCGTGATCGCGATGCTCGTGGGTCTTGTCAGCGACGACAGCGCGAGCCTGTTCGAGCACATGTTGGAGAGCTGAATCGATCCGTCGGATCAAGCCCTGATCCTCGACTTCGAGCAGGTGACGTTCTTCAGCAGCGCGGGCATGAGAGTCGTCTTGACCATTGCAACGAAATTCAACGAGCCGGGAAAGAAGTATGCCATATGCGCGCTTCAGGGAGGGGTTCGCGGCGTTTTCAAACTCAGCGGCTTCGACAGGATCATCACGGTCTACGATTCGCAGGCGGCGGCGGTGGAGGCGTTCGAGAAGGATTAGACCCGGTTCAATGGGGTCCGCCGGTCGGGTGGCCCCACGAACGACGAAAAGCAAGGGGCAGGAGAAGACCAAGGCTGATGCCCTTAAAGACACGGAAGAAATCGGAACCGTTCGAAACTCGCCGAGTTCACTGTCGAGAAGTACGAGTTCAGGAACGACACAACTCTCGCCGCCACGACGACACGTGAGCGAGCTGTCCCCCGAGAAATTGTGAGCGGGATAGCGGGGCGTTGCATGATCGCTACACGGCGTGGAGCGAAGAGCCATCGCCCTTCCCATGGGGTTTTAGGGGGTGAGGGCCTCGAACTGGGGCAAGGGAGCGCACCCTTACGCAGACAAGGCACGTCAGGCACTACGGTGCGTCGGGTGTGAGGAAACCGCGCCGCATGGCGTAGAGAATCGCAACCCGCCCACACATCCGCGAAGCGCCGAAAGCCCAGCGGTGACAATGGCTTGCAGCCCGCGCGGCGTTTGAGCGCGCCACTTTCGACCCTTCCGAACTCCGAACCCGACTCCGTTACCCGGCATGTCCTGGGTGTGCCCAACTGGGGATGCCCGCGACGCGCCGGTCGCGACCGAAACGAACGGAAGGGATCGGACCATGGGGAACAGAACGAAGATCACGATGGCGGGCGGGCGCGACCGAACGGACGCAAGACGTGGATCGTGCATCGGCGCCGCGACGGCGCCCTCGTCAAGCGGACGCTCGGCGCGCTGACGGTCGAGGACGCGCGGCACGCGGCGCGCGTGCTGATCGGCGCTGCCGAAGTGGGCCGTGCTCCGGTGGTGGTCCCGTCGGTGCGGACGTTTCGCGCCGGCGTTCCTCGCCGACTGCGCCGAACGATGGAAGCCCGCGACGCGGCAATCGCACGCCGACGGCATGAACCGCTACATACTGCCCCCGTTCGGCGATCAGCGCGTCGATGCCGTTACCGCAAAGGACGTGCGCAACTGGTTCGACGATCTCTCCGTCACGCGCGCGGGATCGGCGAACCGGGCGCTGGCGGTGCTGTCGTCGATGATGAAGCACGCCGAGGCGCTCGGACTGCGGCGCGAGGACTCCAACCCGTGCAAGGGACTGCGGCGACGCAAGTCCGGCTCCGAGGCGCACTACCTGACGGACGACGAATTCGCCGCGCTCGGACGGGCGCTCGACGACGCGGAGCCCGATCATCCGGTCGCGGTCGCCGCGCTGCGCTTCCTGCTCTACACCGGCGCACGCAAGTCCGAGGCGCTGCGGCTCAAGTGGGAGCACGTCCACGGCGACCGGGCGGTGCTGCCCGATAGCAATACCGGTCCCCGCACGATCTGGCTCGCGTCGCCCGCCCGCGCCGCGCTGGCGGCGCGGCAGCGGTACACCAACTGCCCGTGGGTGTTCGCATCGCCCTGCGGCGGCCTGCGACGGTGGACAGGGCATGGAACGCGATCCGCGTGGCGGCGGGACTGCCGACGCTGCGTATTCACGATCTGCGGCATTCGCTCGCGGCGGTCGCGGTCAACGGCGGCGAGGGCCTGCGCACCGTCGCCGGGTTGCTCGGCCATGCCGACATCAAGACCACCTTCGGCTATGCGCACCTTGCCGAGGGATCCGTGTTCGACGCGGCCAACCGGGTATCGCGCGGCCTTGCCGACATGCTCGACGGCGGGGAGGCGGGCCGGTGACCGAGCGTGCCCGCCTGACCGATGCGCTTGCGCTCGCCACACGTCCGCGCGAGCGCGAATACGCCGTCCACGATACCGCCCTTCAAGGCTTCATGCTGCGCGTGCAGCCCAACGGCACGCGGTCCTGGGTGTTCCGCTTCCGCCGCGGCGGCACGCCGCACCGGGTCACGCTCGGCAAGCCGGACGCGGTGAAGGCCACCATGAGCTACCTCAACAGCGCGATCCTGCCCGCTCTCGGCCACCTCCACGTCGGCTCGGTCGTGCGCGCCGATGTCGCCCGCTTCTTCCACGAATACGGACGCAGAAAGCCGGGCGGAGTGAAGCGAAGTCATGACATACTGCGCAACATGTTCGACTGCGCCATCGCGTGGGGCCATCGGCCCGAGGCCGCCGGAAACCCGTGCAAGGGCATCGTCCGCTACCGGCGACCGCCTCGGGGGCGGCTGCTCGGCGCGGACGATCTGGCAAAGCTCGGCGCGGTCCTGCGCCAGCGCGAGGGCGAGAACCCGGCATGCGTCGCGGCGGTGCGCCTGCTGCTGCTGACCGGGTGCAGGCCGGGGGAGATACGCCGCCTGCGCTGGTGCGAGGTCAAGCCGGACCGGCTCGCGTTGATTGACGCGAAGACGGGACCGATGCACGTTCTGCTCGGCGAGGCGGCGCGGGAGCTGCTGGACGGCGTCGCCGAAACGGCGTCCGGGGAGTGGGTGTTTCCGGGCGACAGGGGAAGCGGGCCGTTGAGTACGAACGAACTGTGGACGTTCTGGACCAGCGTGCGCGATGCGGCCGGGATCGTGGCGGATGCGCGGCTGCATGACCTGTGACACGCGCACGCCTCGCACGCGGTCATGAATGGGGAAAGCCTGCATGTCGCCGGACGCCTGCTCGGGCATCGGCGCGCAAGCACGACAAACCGTTATGTTCACCTCGACGATGCGACCCTGGGCCAAGCTGCTGAGCGGGTGGCGGAGAACATGGAGCGCAAGTTGAAGCGAGATCACCAGCGCGATTGTGCGACTTCCTCAAGACCCGAGGAAGGGTGCAGCGAAACTAGCTGCGGTACTAGCGGGTGAAAGTCCCGTCGGCGCAATTCTCAGTTTGGCGCCGTAGTCATATCCGGCAGGCGCCGGGGCGACCCGGCGACCTGAAAGCCCGGACGTAAAAGCCTCGGGGGACAGAGGGGCCGCTGTGCCGCTCCTGTGCGATCAGCCCGGGGAGGCGAGCAACGAGTAGGGCCGTAACGAAAGTGAACGGATGGAGCGTCGAAAGGGTCTTCCCGCGTGAAGCTGATTTGCGGGGCAGATGGAGTTGCCAAGGGTCTCCTGCCTATCCGATGGCCAGTGCCGGTGCGGAAGAAACTGAGGTACACGCACCGGGGCTCCCGGCGTATTGAAGGCGGCAATACTCGAAAGTACCGTAGCGAAAGTCCGGAAGGTCTGGAGGTCGGACAGGATGATCCTCGAATGTCAAAGACCGCGTCTATAACCGGTTCTGCCGGGAAATGAGGCGGAGACGTCCAGACTGGCGGATGAGGCCGACAAGCGGTGATGGCCGGGACAACATAACCCGGCCGGAGCGAGGGCCTCTGGGCTCAGGTGGCGATGTTACAGCCGCGGTTTCGCACACAGAGGCGACGCACCAACCGGCGAGAGCATCGTCGAAGGGCGGAGCAAACGCAGTGTTGGTTCGGGGGTATGGCGGGATCAGCCTTGACCTCGGCGACCCTGCGGAAGGCTTCGTGCCGAACTACAAGGTGCCTGAAGCTTGAAGCCGTACTGGGGAAAACCCGACGTACGGAATTTAGGGAGGGCGGCTGGAAACGTGGCCCAAGACGGAACTGTGACCCCACCCTGCAACCGAAAGGGCAGGGCTGGAAACCCTCCGCCTAAAGGTGCGCGCGCCAGTGCCCTACCCGACAAATTCCCGTAGCGAAAGGTACGGTAGATTTCGCTAGGGCTCTTACCCCGATCTGATCCAGTCTGACGCGATCGCTGCGATCGCTCCTCCCGTTGCGGATGTTGCTAGCCAGCCAAGGATGCGTATAGCCGTGTTCCTTGGGCTGCTCGGGTCGACTCGGGCCAGTCCCTTCTCCGACGTGGCGAGATCACCTTCGCGGAAATCGTACAGGTAGCCCATTCGCGTCAGGCGCTCGATTTCGGCCTCCGCCTTGCTTCTGCTTGCGGTCCCCCAGGTCGTTCCGCCGGCGACTTCGTCAGCCAGTGCTGCGGGCTGCAATGGCCTTCCTTTGGCTGCACTTTGCAGGATTTCGCGTTGTAGCGTTGTCAGTCGGAGCATTTGTTGCACTTCTTCTGTCGTGCTTCTGGGACAGTATCGCTATTGGTGCATTCGGGCGCTCTGGTCACACAGCAGCGTGAGCATGGTGTGTTCGGCTTCCCAGACCGAATCCAGCGCGGCCTTGACGGTGTGAAACTCGGGCGATGCCCGGCCGTTGGGCCCTTCGGCGGTCCCTGATAGGCTCAGCCAAAGCATGCTGTCCATCATTGCGATCTCGCTTGCGTCCCTCGCTTTTCCCAGGTCGGTCAGCAGCCTGGACACCGGCTCGTCCCAGTGTTCGCTGAGCTTTGCGATAACGTCGGTGCGTGCCGCTCGGCGGCTCTCTTGCGCTCTCCCGTAGGCGCCTTGGGCGGCTACGCTGTCTGGCCGTGATTCCCATTGTTCTTGTGTCGCTGTGGCGATCGCAACGGCGTGCAGATAGGCGGCGCATGCGTTCGCCGGTTCGGGCCGATGGTTCGCGGCCGCCGCGCTGACTAGGATGGTGCTGGCGGTGAGGATGGCTCCCAGGGGCTGTAATCGTGCCCACAAGCGTGGGTGTGGTGCTGCCTTGATCATGGATCGCTGCTCCTCGTGCCTTTAGTGGCGGGTTTCCTCGGCGCGGGTTCAGTGTGGCGGTTCGCGCTACGCCGCGCGCTGCTGGGAGCTGCTGCCGGCACGTTCGGTGATGTCTGGCCTTTCCGGCCTCGTTTCACTGTAGCTCATATTTGTCGTTCCATGTAGCGTTTTCGGGCTGGCGGCGGGGCGTCACTTAGCGAGGAAGTACGCGGAACCACTGTGTGTCCTGAAGCACCACTAAGGAGGTGCGCAACTGCAAGAGAGATGAGGGTAGGCCCCTCGGGGTCGACGATCAGGCGTCGATCTCAAACCACCACGAGCTGCTGTCGTAAAGAGCGATGGTGGTGAGCGTCGTGGAAACGGCGGGACGAGATCCCGTCAGGTGAGGTCCGGGGAGACGAGCGAAAG
>JAPOQB010000396.1 GCA_026710965.1 Deltaproteobacteria bacterium
CCTTGATGGCTCACAATACTTCAGTTCCGAACGGGTCAAATGCAAGCACTGCCTGACGGCCACCTCCTCCGGCGTCACGCGTCATCATCATGACATCCTGCAGGCCGCCATCGTGCACCCGGACAGACGTCAGGTGCTCCCACTCGCCCCCGAGTTCGTGCGCAACAGTGACGGCAGAGGCGGCAAGTACCACAAGCAGGATTGCGAAATCAACGCCGGCTACCGGATGCTGGAGCGGCTCCGCGGCGACTATCCCCGCATGGCGGCAATTATCGTCGCCGACAGTCTTTACTCCAAGCAACCCTTCATCGAGCGGTTGCGCGCGGCGCGCTTCTCGTTCCCCCTGGTCGCCCAACGAGGCGACCACAAATCCCTCTTCGAGGATGTCGAAAGTCTGCGCAGCGGCAACCTGCTCGCCTTCTTCATGCACCAGATATTCGAACTGGTGGACGGCCTGTATCAACGCGTGCACACCTTCTTCTTTTCCCGCCGTGCGTTCTGGGACGAGGTGCGCTCCGCCTTCCGGCTGTTTCTGTTTACTTCCTGGGACCAAGTGTTGGTGCGCATGAACTCGCCGCCCGTGCCGCTGTCACCGTACCAGGAGCGCTAGTGCCTCACCATGTCCCGATTCGTGCCACGGCGGCGGCTTCCCGCGTCCCGACAACCTTGCAACGCAACTGCTCGATCTGCTGCGGCGGCTGGTGGGGGAGCGGCCGCTGGGGGCGGCGCGCGCGGTGGTGATTGTGCTGCTGGCGGTGGTTGCCATCCTGGCTGACGTCCTGGCGCCCTTCCCGTTCGCGGAGATGCACCTGGTCGACCGGTTGGGGGAACCTTCGGCTACCTATTTGCTGGGCACCGACCAGCTCGGCCGCGACGTGTTGAGCCGGCTGGTGTACGGCGCCCGCACCTCGCTCGGGGTGGGCTTTGCCGCCACCGTGCTGAGCACGCTGGTGGCGCTGCTGGTGGGCGGGGTGGCCGGCTTCGTGGGTGGCAAGCTGGACATTCTGGTGCAGCGCTTCGTCGACGCCTGGATGTCGTTCCCCGGCCTGTTGCTGCTGCTCACGATCATCACCATCGTCGGCCAGGGCATCCTGCAGATCATCGTGGTGCTCGGGGTCACCTCCGGCATCGGCAACTCGCGGGTAATCCGCAGCGCCGTGATCGGCATCAAGGAAAACGCCTACTTCGAGAGCGCGCGCGCCATCGGCGGCACCGCGTGGCAAACGCTGCGGCGCCACGTGTGGCCGAACATCACGGCGCCGGTGATCGTCGTGTTCTCGATCACCATCGGCGGCATCATCATCGCGGAGGCGTCCTTGAGCTTCCTGGGGTTCGGGCTGCCGACCACGGTGCCGAGCTGGGGCGGCATGCTGAGCCGGGAGGGACGCCAGTTCATGGAGATGGCGCCGCGGCTGGCGATGTGGCCGGGGGTGGCGCTGACCGTGGTGGTGTACTGCCTGAACATGTTCGGCGACGCCGTGCGCGACCTGCTCGACCCACGGTTGCGTGGCAGCGGCAGCGGCGCGGCCGGCCTCGGCACCGGCGGCATGAGCGCGCGCGCCATCGAAGGCGCCCGCCGCGCCCTGCAAAAGGCCGACCGCTCCACCTGACGGCGTACGCGCCGGTGACTGCCGTCCGCTACTTCCTGGCTGGCAGCGCCGGCGAGGTCAGCCGCGCTGGTCGCGAGATCGCCCAAGCGCGGCCAGGAAATCCGCCTCATCCGTGCAGCCAAGCGCCGCCGCCAGCAGCGCCTCCTCCGACGCCACGGCAAATACCTCCGAGGCGGGGTCCAACCTCGCCGACACTGCTATGCCTCGTGACCGCAGAATCTGGCGGACCATCCGCGCGCGACCTTCCGCAAGGCCGCTCTCGTACCCCTGGCGCCGTTGCGCCCGCAACAGCAGGTCGTTGTCCGGGCCGGTTCCTCCGCGTGCGCCGAGCGCCGCGGCAACCCGCTGCAACGCCGCGCCGGTACGCGCCGACAATACCGGCTCGTTCAACGCCAGGTGAATCTCGTCGGCCCGCCAGCCGGGAAACGCCCGGCTCTCGGTCACAACCCGGAACCGGCCGTGGTCCAGGAGGTGAATCGTCAGTCCCGGGCGGCGCCGGTGCGGGCGGCTCGGTGACGGCGCGTCCGGCACCTCCACCCACACCTCCGGGAAGCCCCACGATTCGTACAGCGCCAGCTTGCCGCGGTGGACGTCGGTGGTGTGATCCACCTCTAGCACCACGTCGGGAAAGTCGTCCTCGCCGACCACCATGGCGGCCCCCGGCAGCTTGGCCTGAGCCGGATGCAGGTACACCGACTCGTCGGCCTGCATGATGCGCCGCGGTTCCCCGCCGGCGTCACGCAGCAGCAGGTCCATCGAGCCGTACGACTCGATCGGCGAGCCGCGCACTTCGGCGATGCGCTCGGCCAAGCGCGTCAGGAGGCGCGACGGCCGCTCGTGGTAGGCAGTGGCGGGATCGCAGATCCAGGCGGTCTCGGTGGCGGAATCCCAATACTCGAGCCGTCCGTCGAAGCGCTCGATCTCGGTGCGCGACAGGCGAACGGGCTTGCAGCCCGGAAACGCCGGCAGCTGGGCGGACAGGGGTTGGGCGGTGTCGTAGCGCCCGGATGCCGGCGCTTCGGTGCTGGCCATGGCGCCAGCGTATCCTATCTCACGCGGCCTGTAAACCGAACGTTCCAGACATCACCGGCGGTCATGCGCCGACCGGCGATGGGCAACACGCACCACCAGCACGATCAGTGCCGTGTGCTGTACCTCGTACACCACGCGGTATTGTCCCACGCGCAGGCGGCGCAGACCGCGGAGATCGCCCTTCAGGACACCGCCTCGCAACGGGTTCTCGCGCAGGCCGTCGACGGCTTGCATGATTCGCAGGCGCTCAGGCTTTGGTACACGGCGCAACTCCCTCGCAGCGTTCCGCTTAATCCGAATAGAGTAGCTCACGCTTGACCTGGTCCCAGTCCAATACCTCGTCGGTCGGATCCTGCAATCTCGTCAGAGCAACATGAAGATCGTCGAAGTCCTCAAGATATCGCTCCACAGCCTGGCGGACGACTTCGGCACGACTTCGGTTCAGGATGCGCGCTGCCGAATCGAGCGCTTCGACGACGGGGTCGGGCATTCGAGCAGTTATCTGGGCCATGCAGATTCCTCCGGGTGAAGTCGTTTGGGATCAGGATAATGTCGATGACATTACCCCTCTCCCGCACCGGCCGTCAATTGTCCACGGCCAAGTCCAGTAACTCCATGACCATGTGGCCGACTAGCACCGGCGCGCCGTCGGGCAGGTAGGTAGGTAACCTCAAGTGTGCCGGAGCGCCGCAAGGAAGGGGTTGCATGACAGATCTACCTCGCGTAGCTGGACCGCAGCTTGACGCCCCACCTGTGGTGTTCGCGGGTGAGGACGTAGAGGGAATCGTGGACCGCAATGACCGATCCATCTGCCCGATACCTGGTGAACTGCGTGTCGACGTGGATCTTGTCATCGGAGCAGTGCACGATCTCCCGCCGGGTCCAGACGCTGTGATGCCACCCGATGTTCGCCAGGTTCGTCCGTACCCGTTCGATGTACGCGTCGTCCATGTCCGCGCTTTCCCATACGTGCATCCGGCCGGATGCAAGACGATAGTGCGGATATTGCATGGTGGCCTTCCAGGCTTCCAGGTCAAGCGCGTTGAACGCGGCCATCCATGCGTCCAGCGCGGGAATGGCGCGTTCCTCGGCCAATCGGATCTCTTCTTGCGACGGCATGCCGCATCATAGGCGGCTGCGTAGGTGACGGACAACGTCGAACTTGACGGCCCATCTGGGGCGTGCAACCATGGCCAGTGCAAGGAGGTGCGGAGGTAGTTGCTGCCAAGTGCCCTCTCTTCCTGCCAGTAACCGGCCTTGAAGCCGGACTTCGAGAGCGGACGAGGGGTGCAGTCGTTGCGTGCTCTCGAAGAAGGAGAGTCTTCCATGAGAATCGCAAACTACAGAACGTGCCTTGCGGTGCTGGCCGGTCTCGGTCTGGCCGTGACCGGCCTGTGGGCAAGCCCGGCCGCGGAAGAGGAACCGGCCGCGGCGATGGAAAAGGAGATGGTGACCGACCCGGTCACCGGCAAGGTGTTCACCGCGCCAGAGTATGGCGGAACACTTATCTATGTATTCAAAAGCACTGTTGAGCCTCGCGACCCCTGGTTTGGCAGTGGAGCGGGGCAAGTCATGAGCGGCGTGCTAGAGAAACTCGGCACGGTGGACTGGGCCATAGACAGGGACGCGTATCATTTCGTCGGCGGCTATGCGCCCCCTCTGTCCGCCCTTACCGGGGCCCTGGCGGCGAGCTGGGAACAGCCCGACGCCACCACCTTTATCTTCCACATCCGCCAGGGCGTTCACTGGCATGACAAGCCGCCTATGAACGGGCGGGAGCTCACTGCCGGAGATGTCGAGTTCAACTTTCACCGCATGTTGGGAAACAAGTTGACCGGCACCCAGTTCAGCGAAGCCGAACCGTCCCCGGCAGCAGGCGCCCTCGGAACTCTGCCCTGGGAATCGGTAACGGCCACCGACGATTGGACGGTTGTTATGAAGCTGCAGGAGCCAAGACTCCGTGCAGAGCAGCACATGTTGGACCAGCGTTACATCTTCATACAGCCCCCCGAGGTAATCGAGCAATACGGGGACATGCAGGATTGGAGGAATGTCGTCGGCACCGGGCCCTTCATGATGACGGACTTCGTCCCGGACAGCTCCCTCACCTACACCAAGCATCCCAACTACTGGGGCTTCGACGAGAAGTACCCGGAGAACCGCTTACCCTATGTCGACGAGCTAAAGGCCCTGTATATGAGCGAGCCGGCGACCATCATGGCGGCACTGCGCTCGGGTCAGGCCGATTACGCAGGTTGGCAGGGCAACTCCCAAATAGCCTCCATAGACCAGGCAGAGAGCCTCATGCGGACCAACCCAGAGCTCGTGGTGATCCAGTTTGCACAGCGGACGAATCATGCGACCAAGCTCAACACGGCCAAGCCACCCTTTGACGACATCCGGGTGCGACGGGCGATGCAGATGGCACTGGACCTCGAGACCATCAACGCTACCTACTTCAAGGGATTTGCGGATACGACACCTATGGGGCTGGTGAACAACAGTTTCTGCGCCACCGGGTATTGCGTCGCGTTCGAAGACTGGCCCGAAGAGATCAAGCAATACTACCGGTATGACCTGGACGGGGCCAATAAGCTGCTCGATGAGGCCGGGCTTCCCCGTGGCGCCGACGGCACCAGATTCGAGACCACCTACCTGTTCATCGAGGGTGGCGATGTGAGCTGGCCAGAATTATTGGGCGGATACTGGGGGGCCGTCGGCATCAAGCTCAATATTCAGCCGATTCCCATCGGTGAAATAATCCCTCGATTAACAGCGGCACGCCCCGTTCGCGCTGCCGGGGGTATTGGTGACTGGGACATGTGGGTCGGTTCTACAGGCGCCAAAGGTGAGCCGTGGTCGCAGATGTCCATGTCTTACGGCGGTTCTACTGGGTGGCACCAGATACCACAGCACGACGCGCAATATGACGCCCTGTATGAGGAAATGGTAGCCGCTACCACCGTAGAGCAGCAGACCAGGCCGATTAGAGAGATGGACATGCGCCACCTGGAGCAGCACTGGATGATCTGGGGGCCCACGGCCCCAGATTTTGCCGTGCACCAGCCGTGGGTGATGGGTTATGGCGGCGAAGGCGGCTTCGGATCACAACAGTACTTGAATGTATGGGCCCGTCTCTGGGTCGACAGTCAGCTCAAGGCAGCACACGGTCGATAGGGTTTTCGCCGCATCCGGCGACCTCAGGAAGAGGGAGCTGGGAGGCGTCGCGCTTTCCAGCTCCCCTGTGTCTCCCGGCTGCATTGATGGGGAAATCGTCATGAGGTGTTCGAGGTGAGAGCCTATGTCATCAGGCGGGTACTCCTTGTCATCCCCACCCTCTTCATACTGACCATCCTGGTCTTTCTGTTGGTGCGCTTCATCCCCGGCGATGTCATCGACATCATAGAAGGTCGCATGTTCTACGAAGGCGGCGCTGGCACGGGGGACCGCATAGACCGTGAAGCTGTGGAGCGTATGATGGGACTAGACGTGCCGGTCTACGTTCAATATGGACGCTGGATGGGAGTGTTGCCGACCCCTGACTGGATGACCGGTGAGCCTCGCTTCAACGGGCTGCTGCAGGGCTCCCTCGGCGATTCACTGTTTGGCGGTCTTACCGTGGGGCAGAGAATCATCGCCAGCCTACCGGTAACGATACAGCTCGGCCTCATCGCCCTCGTGCTCGGGCAACTGATAGCGCTGCCGGTCGGCATCTACTCGGCGATTCGCCAGGATACGCCCGCCGACTACGCCGGGCGCACCATCGCCGTCATCGGCATGGCAACGCCCAACTTCTGGCTCGGCATCATGGTCATGATCTTCCCGGCAATCTGGTGGGGCTGGGCGCCTCCGCTGCAGTACATTTCTTTCACGGAAGACCCACTGCGGAATCTCGGGATTCTCATCATTCCCAGCGTCATTCTCGGGACGGCCCTGTCCGCCGGCATGATGCGGATGACCCGCACCATGATGCTGGAGGTGCTCAGGCAGGATTATATCAGGACTGCCCGGTCGAAAGGCCTCAAGGACGGGGTGGTCATCATGCGCCACGCGGTCAAGAATGCCCTGATCCCGATAGTTACCCTGGTCGGCATGCAGTTGCCCATCCTGGTCGGTGGCTCGGTCATCATGGAGAGCATTTTCAACCTGCCGGGATTGGGCGGTCTCCTGGTGAGTGCACTCACCGAGCGAGACTATCCGTTGGTCTCGGGAGTCAATCTGGTGTTCGCTAGTGTCGTTCTGTTGAGCAATCTTCTCATCGACCTGCTCTATCCCCATATAGACCCGAGGGTGCGCTATCGATGAGGCGTGATTCCACCGGGCGTGGCTCCACCGTGCGTGACCGCACGCGACATGCCGGGCTGGCCGATTTCTTCGTCAGGCTGGTCAGGGAGAAGCCACTGGGTACTGCCAGCGGGATCGTTGTATTGCTGTTGATTCTGGTCAGCATCTTTGCCGACGTGCTGGCCCCCTATCCCATGGATGAACAACACCTGGTAGACCGGCTGCAGGCCCCATCCGCCAAATATCTGCTGGGTACCGACCAGCTGGGCCGAGACTTCTTGAGTCGCCTCATCTTCGCGGCTCGTCTCTCGTTGGGAGTCGGGCTGGCGGCGACCACGGTTAACGTCGTGGTCGCGTTTCTGGTGGGCGGCACTTCAGGATTCCTCGGTGGCAAGTTCGACCTGGTGATGCAGCGGTTCGTCGATGCCTGGATGGCTTTCCCCGGACTGCTCATCCTCCTCACCGTAATGTCCATTACCGGCCCGGGGTTGCCGCAGATCGTCCTCGTTCTGGGGGTCTCGGGTGGCATCGCCGGCTCGCGGGTGCTGCGCAGCGCAGTCATCGGCGTGAAGGAGGGGGTCTACTTTCAGGCCGCGGAGGCGGCTGGCAGCACCAGGTGGAGCACACTCATCCGGCATGTGCTGCCCAATATTGCCGCTCCGGTGATCGTCATCTTCAGCATCAACGTCGGGGGAGTGATCATGGCCGAGGCGTCCCTGAGCTTCCTGGGATTCGGTCTGCCCGCGCAGATTCCGAGCTGGGGAGGGATGCTCAGCAGAGACGGGCGCACCCACATGGAGGTGGCCCCATGGCTGGCGCTGTGGCCCGGTCTGTGCCTGACAGTGGTCGTGTACGTCCTCAACATGTTCGGCGACGCCGTGCGCGACCTGCTGGACCCGCGGCTCAGGGGTAGTGGTGCGCGTCTCGATCCGACGAAAGCCAGGAGGTGATCACGGTTGGTCTCCACGACCACGTCGAACCCGAGCGGCGGTATGACTGACGCGCGCGGGCCGTATCAGGGGTATCCACATGGATGGAGTACGTCGGTTGCCCGGTTGTCTATCTCCCTGGTAAAATGCTCGTCACGCGAAGGAATTGCATGGATCGGTGGATTCCACGTTCCGCTGAGGGGGACGTCAAGAGTGCCCTGCGCCGCGCACCGGCGGTCCTGCTGCTGGGAGCGCGTCAGGTGGGAAAGTCGACCCTGGCCCGGCGCCTGGTGGCGGAGGATCCGGCCGCCGCGGTGTACCTGGATCTGGAGCGCATGCCGGACCGGCAGAGGCTGCAGGATGCGGATACCTACCTGCGGGCGATGGGCAGCAAGCTGCTGGTGATCGATGAGGTGCACCGCGCGCCGGAGCTGTTCGACACCCTGCGCGGCGTGATCGATGAGCGGCGCTTCCGGGGCGACCGCTACGGCCACTTTCTCCTGCTTGGCTCGGCCTCCATTGAGTTGTTGCGTCAGACCGAGAGCCTCGCTGGCCGGATCTCCTCCGTGGAGATGACTCCGGTGCTGTTGAACGAGGCTTCCGGCGCCGGGCTGGCGCTCCCCCAACTGTGGTTGCGCGGTGGCTTCCCGGACAGCCTTACGGCGCGCGACACCGGCGACAGCCTGCTCTGGCGCGGCGACTTCATCCGCGCCTACCTGGAGCGAGACGTACCCATGTTCGCGCCACGACTGCCGGCCGAGACCATCGGCAGGCTGTGGACGATGTTGGCCCATGTTCAGGGAGCGCCGCTGAACAAGGAGCGCTTGGCGACCAGCCTGGAGGTGTCCGCCTCCGCCCTGAACCGCTACCTGGACCTGTTCGTCGATCTCCTGCTGGTGCGCCGGCTGCGCCCGTGGAGCGGCAACGTCGGCAAGCGCCTGGTGCGCGCACCCAAGATCTACATCCGCGACAGCGGACTGGTGCACGCGCTCCTGGATGTCGTCGAATACGACGATCTGTTGGGGCACCCGGTGGTGGGGCCCAGTTGGGAGGGATTCGTGATCGAGCATCTGATCGCAGCCGCCGGCTGGCGGTGCATCCCTTACTACTACCGGACGCACTCGGGGGCCGAGATCGACCTGCTGTTCGAACGCGGCGGCAGGGTGGAGGCCGCGATCGAGATCAAACGATCGGCGGCGGCCAGCGTGTCGCGCGGTTTTCACGCGGGCTGTGCGGTGCTGCAGCCGCGCGCAAGATACCTCGTGCACGGTGCCGACGGTGCCGACGGTGCCGACGGAGCCGACGCGGCCGAGGACACCTGGCCGGCGCCGGGCGGAGTGACCGTGATCGGCCTGCGCGCGCTCGCCGAGCGGCTTGCCGGGCAGGCGTGATGCGCGCGCGCCGTTGCCCTCGCGGCTGAGCATGCGCCCGCGCCGCGATGTCGGGCAGCACGTGGCGTGCCAGCGCGGTCAACTTCGAGCACTTCGAGCAGCAATCCTTGCCGACATGTTCCTGCTCCCGTAAGGTAGGGCGGTTCGGGGGCTGTGACCGCGGCGGCGCCTCTGCCGGTGAAGAGTGGCGGCCCTATCACAAGAAAGGAGACGACGATGGCGGGAAGATTGGCAGGCAAGGTGGCGATCGTCACCGGCGGCAACAGCGGCATGGGAGCCGGTACGGTGGAGTTGTTCGTGGCCGAAGGGGCGCGGGTGGTGATCGCCGCGCGCGGCGAGGAAGCGGGGCAGGCACTGGCCGACCGGCTCGGTGAGAATGCGGCCTTCGTGCGCGCCGACGTTGCGGTGGAGGCCGACGTGCAGGCGCTCATCGAAGCCGCCATGGCGCGCTGGGGCAGGGTGGACGTGCTGTTCAACAACGCCGGCATCGGGCAGGGCATCGTCGCTCCGGAAGACTTCGCTCTTGACGATTTCAACCGGGTGATGATGACCAATCTCGGCTCCTGTTTTCTCGGCATCAAGTACGTGACGCCGATCATGAAGCAGCAGGGCGGCGGCAGCATTATCAACAACGGCAGCACCGCCGGGATCACGACCGACGGCTCGGGGCCGGTGTATGCCGCGAGCAAGGCCGGCGTCATCCACATGACCAGGATCTGGGCCACGCAGTTGGCGGCGTTCGGAATTCGCGTCAACTGCATCTCGCCCGGCGCCATCGTCACGCCAATCTTCTGGGGCGGCCACCATACCGAGTCGGATGAGGAAAACGAACGGCGGTCGCAGCGGCTGACGGAGCTGTTTGCGGCGCAGTTGCCGCTGCGGCGTGCCGGCACCTCGGAAGACATCGCGTACGCTGCCCTGTACCTGGCCGGCGACGAGAGCCGTCACACCACCGGGCACAACCTGATGATCGATGGCGGCATCACGGTGCGGATGGCCGCCCAGTCGGACCTGGAGAAGGGCGGCAAGGAACGGGCGGAATTTCTGCGCGGCGGCTGACGCGGGAGGCGAAGGGATGAAGTTCGGGACACAGGTCAACAGTTTCGGGGCCGACTGGGAAGCGATCAGCGCGTACATCGGCGCGCTGGAGGGCGGGCGCTGGAACAGCTTGTATATCGCCGACCACTTCCTGCCGCCGATCGGGGACCGGGGCGAGCACAACAACGCCTTCGAGGCGTTCACGCTGCTGTCGGTGGCCGCCGGCATGACGCGCCGGGTCGAGCTCGGCACGCTGGTGCTGGGCAACACCTACCGCAACCCGGCGCTGGTGGCGAAGATGGCGGCCACGCTGGACCAAGCGTCGCGGGGGCGGGTGGTGCTGGGTATCGGCGCCGCCTGGTTCGAGCGCGAGCACGCCGCCTACGGCTGGGACTTCCCCGCCATGCGGGAACGGTCGGACCGTCTGGAGGAAGCGTGCCGGCTGATCCGCATGCTGTTCACGGCGCAGGAGCCGGTCGACTTTCAGGGCAGCTATTACCGCTTGCAGCAAGCGCCGCTGGCGCCCGGATGCTTCCGCACGCCGCACATTCCGATTATGGTCGGCGGCGTCGGCGAGCGCCGTACCCTGCGCACGCTGGCGCGCTACGGCGACGTGTTCAACCTGAACGGCTGGACCATCGAGATGTCGCTGCCGGAGTACCGGCGCAAGGCGGAGGTGATCGAGCGCCACTGCGCGGCGGTCGGGCGCGACCCGGGCGAGATCAGGCATACCATCCACATGCCGCTGCGGCTCGCGGAGGCGGGCGACCGGCCGCCCGGCGGCGGCTCGGAGTGGAAGCTCGGTCCGGGACTGACCCCGGCGCCGGCCAGCTTCCTCGTCGACCGCATCGGCGAGCTCGAACGAGCCGGGGTGGACGAGATCATCTTCCAACCGCTCCCCGACGCCGCCTACCTGCAGCGCGTCGAAGACGAGATCGTCGCCGCCTTCGCCTGACGCGGCCCGGGGGCTGGTCAGGGTTGCCGCAGCGGTGCGCTCCGGCCGGAATCGACGAATCGGTCGATCACCGCCTTCAGTTCCGTGACTATCCGGGGGTGTTCGAAGTAGAGGTTGGTGGTCTCGCCCGGGTCCACGTCCAGGTCGTAGAGCTGACCCGGCGCGTCGGGGGCCTTCTCCGGTAGGGCATACTGCTTGAGCTCACCCTTCGAATAGTCGTTGCCGCCGGAGCCGCGGTGATCGAGGTACTTCCACTTGCCGCGGCGGAGCGCCAGGTAGAGGGCGGGTTCGCCGCCGGTGGCCGTGTTGCTCAGAAAGCTCTGGTGCAGCGTGTGTGCGCGCACCGCCTCGCCGGCCGGGGGCTGGCCAAGCATCGCCGGCAGGATGTCGTAGCTGTCCTCGCCCGCGTCGTCGGGCAGGTCTACGCCGGTGATCGCCGCGCAGGTGGCCAGCAGGTCGCACAGGCACACGGTCTGGTCGCTCTCGCTGCCAGCGGCTATGCGTTCCGGCCAGCGCACCACGAAGGGTACCCGGTGGCCGCCCTCCCACTGGTCGCGCTTCATGCCGCGCCACGGGCGCGCGCCGTCGTGGTCGTGGTCCCGGCGCATGTTCACGACGCTGGTCACTTCCGGTCCGTTGTCGCTGGTCACCATCACCAGAGTGTCGTCGGCCAGACCAAGGCGGTCGAGGGTGGCGAGCAGCTCGCCGACCACATGGTCGAACTCGTAGATGAAGTCGCCATGCGGGCCGGCGCCGGTCTTGCCCTGGAATGCCTTGCCGGGAAGCGACGGCAGGTGCACACCCTGCGTGGAGTGGAACAGGAAGAACGGCTGCTCCGGCGACTGTGCCGCGTGCCGCTCCAGGAACTGCACGCTGCGCTCCAGGAACACCATGTCGATCTCTTCGAAGTCGAAGCCGGGGGCAAACCAGCCGGTGCGGCAATCCCTGGAATAGGGATGATCGGGGAGAACGGAACGATCATGCAGCCTGGTCGGTGCCACCGGGATGCGGTCGCCGTCGATATACGCATACAGGAAGTCGGTGGTCGGGCAGCACGCCGTGCCGTAGAAATGGTCGAAGCCGCGGTGGATCGGCGCATCTGGAATTGCGCGCGCGTAGTCGATCCGCTCCACCGGGTCGAAGCCGTTTTCGTTGATCGGGCGCCCGTCGCGGTCCAGGAAGCTCAGGCCGACGTGCCACTTGCCGTACAGCGCGGTGGCATAGCCCTGGTCGCGCAACATCCCAGGCAGCGTGAGGCGCGACTCCTCGATCAGGCACGGGCCGCCGGCGCCGGTGAACACGCCCGGCACACCGGTCCTGAATTCCATGCGTCCGGTCAGCATGCTGTAGCGGCTGGGGGTGCACACGGTGGCGGGACTGTGGGCATCGGTGAAGCTCATGCCCTCGGCCGCGAGCCGGTCGAGGTTCGGCGTCGGCACCCTCGACTGCGGGTTGTAGCACGCCACGTCCCCGTAGCCGAGGTCGTCGGCGAGTATCAACAGAATGTTGGGTCGTTCCATGGTTGCTCCTCCGAGGCTCAGTTGTTGCAAACGATACTACAGAGCGATACTATGTTCTACCCGTGAATCGTCGGCATCGTCGCACCCTGGAAGCGATCTACCGCGTTCAAGCCAATCTTGATTGGCAACAGATCGAGGCGTTGTTCATCGAGTTGGGGGCGGAGGTACGACAACGTTCCGGGTCTCGCGTGCGCTTCCGGTTCCCCGACGGCACGCGGGCGGTGTTTCATCAGCCGCACCCGTCGAGAGAGACCGGCCAAGCGACGGTGCGATCAATCATGAACGTGCTGAGGAGGATGGACATCAAACCATGATGGAGTACAAGGGCTACCTGGGCAAGGTCGACATCGACGGTGAGGAACTCTATGGCACGGTCGTCAACCTCCACCGTGACCACGTGGACTTCCGCGGCAGAACGATCGCGGAAGTACGTCAAGCTTTTCACGACTCGGTCGACTTCTATCTCGACGGCTGCCGGCAGGACGGAGAAGAGCCCGAGCGGCCCTTCTCAGGCAGATTCGTCGTGCGGACTCCGGCCGATGTGCACTGGCGCGCGAGCACCCTGGCGCGCATCAAGGAAGAGAGCCTGAATGCCGTGGTGGTGGAAGCGCTTGAGGAATTCCTTGCCCACCACGGAGTGTAAATCCTGTGACTTCGGCATGGAGCAGTTCAAGGTTGCCGTTTCAACAGGGCGATCTGGCCGGCGTGGTAGATGGCGTGGTAGATGCTGTCCTGGATGTGGCCGTGCAGGGTGACGGAACGGGGAGTCGTCGCGATGCGTCCGGTCTCACTCACGGCGGTGTGATTGTAGCCCAGAGATCTACGGGACGCCGGATGCCGGCGCCGGATCGCGCGCGGGGCCGGGCGGGCCGGGCGGCCGGGCGGCGCTACGCTTTGCGCGCGCGGAGAGGATCGGTAGGATGGCGCCATTCATGAGCGGGCCGATAGATTCCTTCAACCGGGACGGGTTTCTGATCGTGCGCGGTGCCATTCCGCGGCCGGTGCTCGACGCGTTTGTTGGCGTGCTGGAAGCGGAGGTCGAGCGGCGCGCCGCGGCGATGTTCGAGCGCGGAGAGATCTCCGACCCGTGCGCCGGCGAGCCGTTCTCCACCCGCTGGTACCGCATCTGGGACGAGCGCGGCGGGGAGCCGAAGCCGCCCACCTGGCACGCGTGCGTGTTCGGGCCCGAGCTGTATGCGCTGTGGACCCACGCGGCGATTCTCGACGTGGTGGAGTTGGTGGTGGGGCCGGAGGTTCAGGCCAGTGGCGACTACATCCTGCGTCCCAAGCTGCCGTCGCTGAACCTGCTGCCGTGGCACCAGGACTCGGGTTACATGCCGGCCACCGAGCAATACCCGTGGCCGACGGTGTGGGTGCCGTTCGTGCCGGTGCACGCCGGCAACGGCGCCATGCAGTTCATTCCCGGCTCGCACCGGCAGCCGATCCAGCAGCACCGCAAGGGCGGCGGCGAGGCATACGCGACGCCGGAGCGGGATCCGGCCGCGGGACGGGAGGTGGTGACACCGGAACTGAATCCCGGCGACTTCGTGATCTTCAGCAACTACGTGTTCCACCGCTCCACCGCCGGGCGGGATCCGTTGGTGCGCTGGTCGATCGACTTCCGGTTCAGCCCGGCCGGCACGCCGGTGGGCGACCACCTGTGGTTTCACGGCATGCGCCACGTGGTGCGCAGCGCCCGCGACCCCGGCCAGATACCAGGCTGGGAAGACGTGTCGGCGCTGTGGGAGCGCAGTCCGCAGCGGGTCAGGAGCCCTTGACCGCGCCGCCTGTTGCCGGCGCACATGGCCCGACACCGGGCGCAACTGCGGCTGTCCGCCGGCGGCGCCGGCCGGCTGAAGTGCGCCGCTTCTACTCCTGCGCGGCGCGATCGTCTTGCATGCCATGAGCTTCGACCTGCTCACACCCTACGTGGCCGCGCAGGCGGTCGAGTCGGTGATCGCGACGCCGGTGGACGGGGCGTTGACCGGCTATCCGAGCTACGTCAACCGCGTGTACGGGTTCGGCGCCGAGGACGGCGGGCAGTACGTGGCCAAGTTCTACCGGCCCGGCCGCTGGTCATGGCAAGCAATCGACGAGGAGCACCGCTTGGTGACCGCCTGCGCGGCCGAGGAGCTGCCGGTGGTGGCGCCGCTTGCCGACGGTGACGGCGACACCCTGCACGCGGTGACCGCCGCGGACGGCGAAGCGGAGCAGGAGTTCCTGTTTGCCGTCTACCCGAAGCGCGGCGGGCGCAACTTCGACGCCGACCGCGACCAGGACTGGCTGCGCATCGGCGCATTGGTGGGCAGACTGCACGCGGTCATGGCCGGCGATGAGGCCAGCCACCGGCTCACTTGCACGCCGCGGGCCGCGACCGCGCGTTTCATCGTCGACTTGGCGCAGGCCGGTGTCGTGGTGCCCGATGCCGCCGATGAGTTCTTCGACCTGGCGAACCGCGCTGTGGTACTGATCGCGCCGCTGTTCGAGGGCGTGGCGTTGCAGCCGGTGCACGGCGACTGCCACCGCGGCAACATCCTGGACCGTGCCGCCGGCGGCCTGCTGCTGATTGACTTCGACGACCTGATGGTGGGTCCCGCGGTGCAGGACCTGTGGCTGCTGCTGCCCGGCCGCGTGAACGACAGCCGGCGCGATCTGGAGTTGCTGCTGGAGGGCTACGAGCAGTTCCGGCCGTTCGACTGCCGCACCGTGCGGCTGATCGAGCCGCTGCGGCTGATGCGGATGATCTACTACCTGGCTTGGTCCGCGCTACAGCGCCACGATCCCGGCTTCCGTTCGTCGTTCCCGCGGTGGGGCGGGGCGGCATTCTGGGCCCAGGAGGTCGAAGACCTGCGCACCCAGCTCGACGTGATCGAAGCCGAACTCGCCTGATCCGCGTACCCTCGCCGGCCGCGCACCTTATGCGCGCCGGCGGTTGTCTGGCATGATAGCCGTACCGACGCGAGTGGAACGAACGGAGGGGAGCCGATGCGAGGAGTGGTGCCGCTGGGCGGGGGCCGGGTTGAAGTGCGCGAGGTGCCGGATCCGCGACCGGGGCCGGGCGAGGCGGTGGTGGCGCTGCGCAACGCCGGCATCTGCGGCAGCGACCTGCACACGGCGCACAACAGCTGGGAGGAGATCGGCGAGCGGCAGAACCTGGTGATCGGCCACGAGGCGAGCGGCGTGGTGGCAGAGGTGGGGGCAGGCGTGTCCCCGGCGCTGGTCGGCACGCGCGTGTCGGTGTACCACTACCGCGGCTGCGGGCTGTGCCGGCACTGTCTGGCCGGGGAGATCGTGTTCTGCGCCGGCAAGCGCGGCTACGGCTGGCACGTGCACGGCGCCGCCGCCGACTACCTGCTCACCGACGCCCGCAACTGCTGCCCGCTGCCGGACCAGTTGACCCATCTGGACGGCTCCTTCCTGGCCTGCGCCGCCGGCACCGCCTACGCCGCGCTACGCAAGCTGGAGGCCGTTCCCGGTGCGTCCGCGTGCGCAGTGGTGGGGCTGGGGCCTGTCGGGCTGGCGGCGGCGATGCTGGCGCGCGCCATGGGCTGGCAGGTAATCGGCCTGGACCGCGTCGCGGAACGGCGCGCCTACGCCGAAGCGCAGGGCATCACCACCGTCGCGCCGCCGAAGAACGATCACGGTGCCGACGGCCGGGATGCGCCGGCGGGAAGGGTGGAGGGTGGCCCCGGACCGCTGACCGAGGCGGTGCGCGCGGTTACCGGCGGCGCCGATCCGGGGCGGGTGTTCGATGCGTCCGGCAGCGAGGGCGGGCTGGCGGCGGCGCTGACGGTGGTGGGCCGCGGTGGGCGGGTGGTCACGGTCGGGCGCGGCATGTGGCCGCTGCGGTTTGCGCCGCAGGTCAACGTCGCCGACCTGATCCGCAAGCAGGCGCAGGTGATGGGCTCCTGGGTGCTGCCGATCCACTACTACTATGCCCTGGTGGACCTGATGGTCGCCACCGGCACCAGCTTCGCGCCGCTGGACGCCGGCCGGTTCCCGATCGACGACGCGCCGCGCGCATTTGCCAAGGCTGAGGCGCCGAACACACTCGGCAAGGTCTCGCTTGCTTGGCCGGGCTGGTAACTGAGGGGCCGTTTCGGTCGTTTCGGTGTGAGACTCATTGACGCCACCTCGCTGCCAGTGGACATTGGTAGAGACGTAGCCGAACGTCAGGAGGTAGGATGACTGGACCTTGGCAGCCACCGAGTGACCTCTGGGAGGTCAATCAGAGCCTGCAGCTCGATGAGCACCTCGACGGTGATCGGGACCCGCGATGGGTGGACACCGAGCGTGCACGCGGCGAATACAGCCTGACCCGCCTCTGTCGTGCTCTTGGCGTCGACCGTACGCAGCGCAGATTGGCGGCTCCTGCCCACGGCTACTACCTCTTTTGCGGACATCGAGGCTCGGGAAAGAGCACCGAGCTCAGGCGCATCGGGCACAAGCTTCATGATCGCGACTTCTACTACGTGGTGTTTGCCGATGCGGCTCAGGAGCTCGACGTCAACAATCTCCGATATCAGGATGTGCTGCTGCACCTCGCCAGCAGGCTCATGAAACAGCTCGTGGATGACGGAATTCGCGTTGACGAAATTCATCTGGGTAAGCTGCAGGAGTGGTTCACGAAGAGAGTCGAGAGAACCACGAATACCAAAGACTTCGCACTTGAAGCCAAGGCAGGAATCGGCGGTAGCGTGGGACTCCCGCTCGTGGCCAAGCTGTTCGCTCAATTCAGCACCGCCTTCAAGACCAACACGACCTACAAGGAGGAACTGAGAACTACGCTTCGGAACCACTTCAGCGAGTTTGCAGACGGGTTCAATAACCTCATTACGGTGACCGAAGACACCTTGCCGGGTACCGGGAAGGGTGTCCGGATTCTCTTCGTGATCGACGGCACCGATCGTCTGGGTGGTGATGATGCGCAGGCGTTCTTCGAAGCGGACGTCCATCAATTACAGCTCGTGCGGTCCTTGTTCGTGTATTGCGCACCGGTTCACCTTGCCTACGAAGGGGCAAGCGTAGGACAGAGCTTTTCTTCCATCTTCCGGTTGCCGATGATCAAACTGCGCCACCGCAACGGCTCTCCTCATGAGGCAGGACGCATCGCGATGGGGGAAATGCTTCATCTGCGCGCCGCCGCCGAGTTGTTCGATGCCGGTGTCGCTGACCGTCTGATTGAGCACAGCGGTGGCCATCCGCGTGATCTCCTGCGACTCCTTCTGAACGCATTCAAACATGCCGAACACGACCGTTTCGATGATGCATCAGCTCATCAGGCAGTGCGCGAAATGGCAGCTGACTTTCGCCGCATGCTGAACCCCGACGACTACCGGATGCTGGCAGCGATAGACGCTGGCCACGGGCCTCCGGATGCTTCGGAACGCAATCGTTTGCTTTATTGCCTCGCTCTGCTGGAGTACAATGACCACTTCTGGCGCAGCCACCCCGTAATTCGTTCCACGCAGGAGTACGTGGCCGCTCGGGATGCTCTCGCCCGATCCGATGAGTGACGCCCAAGCGTCGTGGCCGCTCCGCTCGGAACACTCCGGGGCATTGCTTCGGCTCCGCAGGCTGGTGGAGAACCGGCAGTCGTTTGTCCTTTGCTTCCTCACCTATTCCGACAGCGCCTATCGCGAGACTGTGGCCGTTTTTCTCGCGGAACTGTTGAACGCTTGGCTTCGCGTTGCTATCGACGGTAAGGCCCGAGTCGGTACCGAGGAGCTGTTCGGGCGGCTGAGTGACCCCACATACGTGGGTCCGGCGCAGCTCAACGGCTTGGAGTCGTGGCCGGATGGGCTGGATGATCTGTTGACACGGCTGAACTACCGCCGGGAAGCTTTCGCCGCGCGGTGTCAGCGCCCCTTGTTGATATGGATTCGGAGACGTGACCTGCAAACGGTGGCAACCGGCGCTGCCGACCTGTGGGCGTGGCGGTCCGGTGTATTCGATTTTGCGCTATCGGAAGTGCCCGCGCGAGCGGAACCGCGTCACGTTCGAACTGACCCCATCGCGGTGGACAGGCCCGCGCGCCAGCAGCGCTTGGTGGATTTGCAGCGGTATCTTCATGCACGTCCGTCGTTGAATGCAGTGGACGCGAACTTGCTGGTCGAGCTTGGTGACGTGCAGGTTTCTCTCGGGCACCCGGAGGAAGCGGAGCAGTCTTACTCGGAGGCGTTGACAGTGGTGTCAGCGACGGACGATCGCCGGCGCCGAGCGATCGTGCGGGGGCGGATTGCTAACACGCTGGTAGCGCGCGGGGTTCTGGAGGAGGCGCTGCGCATCCGGAGAGAAGAGGAAATCCCTGTCTACGAACGCCTGGGGGACGAGCGTTCGCTTGCCATTACCCGGGGCGAGATCGCCGACATTCTGGAGTTGCGCGGAGACCTGGAGGAGGCGTTGCGTATCCGGAGGGAAGAGCAGATCCCGGTCTACGAGCGCTTGGGGGACGAGCGTTCGCTTGCGATTACCCGAGGGAAGATCGCCGACATTCTGCAGTTGCGCGGAGACCCGGACGAGGCGCTGCGCATCCGGAGGGAAGAGGAGATTCCGGTCTACGAACGCCTCGGGGATGTGCGTTCGCTTGCCATTACCCGGGGCGAGATCGCCGACATTCTGGAGTTGCGCGGAGACCTGGAGGAGGCACTGCGTATCCGGAGGGAAGAGGAGATTCCGGTCTACGAACGCCTCGGGGATGTGCGTTCGCTTGCGATTGCCCGAGGGAAGATCGCCGACATTCTGCAGGTGCGCGGAGGCTTGGACGAGGCGCTGCGAATCCGGAGGGAAGAGCAGATACCAGTCTACGAACGCCTGGGGGACGAGCGTTCACTTGCCATTGCCCGAGGCAAGATCGCCGACATTCTGCAGGTGCGCGGAGACCTGGACGAAGCGCTACGCATCCGGAGGGAAGAGGAGATTCCGGTCTACGAACGCTTGGGTGATGAGCGTTCGCTTGCCATTACGCGGGGGCAGATCGCCGACATTCTGCAGACACGCGGGAAGCTGGACGAGGCGCTGCGGATCCGGAGGGACGAGCAGATTCCGGCGTACGAGCGCCTGGGTGACGAGCGTTCGCTCGCCATCGCCCGTGGCAGGATCGCCGACATTCTGCAGGCACGCGGGGAACTTGACGAGGCGTTGCGGATCCGGAGGGACGAGCAGATTCCGGTGTACGAGCGCCTGGGTGACGTACGTTCGCTTGCCATCGCCCGTGGCAGGATCGCCGACATACTGCAGGCACGCGGGGAACTTGACGAGGCGCTGCGGATCCGGAGGGACGAGCAGATTCCGGTGTACGAGCGCCTGGGTGACGAGCGCTCGCTCGCAATCGCCCGTGGCAGGATCGCCGACATTCTGCAGGCACGCGGGGACGTGCACGAGGCGCTGCGCATGCCGGCGCCCGCGACGGTGGACGGCGGACCTTCGGGGGGAGGTGAGTAGCGCTACGCCCGACCGGCGCGAAGGTGAGCATTGTGGCGGTCCGTGTCGCGCGGCCGGCGTCTTCCTGACGATCTTTGCGCGCCGAGCCTCGCCGTTTCGCGACCAGTTGCCGCACTGAAAAATCCACACGAAGTGAAGCTGTTGCCGCATCGAAAGATCCACAGGAACGAGGCGGCGGTAAAGGGGGTGGGGTGCGGGGAGGGGGTGACGATTCCTGTGGATAGTGGGGATAACTGAAGTCTGGGGGGGGACCAGGTCGGCGGCCGACCAGGGCGGCGCTTGGGGGGGGGGCGGGGCCGGGGCGCAGAGGCG
>JAPOQB010000290.1 GCA_026710965.1 Deltaproteobacteria bacterium
GCTCCAGCATCTCGCGCAAGTACCGTTTCGTGCCGATGACGTTCTCGGTGAAGATCAGCACCCGTCGCTCAGTCCAGCGCGGCCGGTCGGGACAGAGGTTGTCGTAAATCCAGTCGATCAGGCGGCGGGTCTTGGCGTCAGTGCGGCCGCGGGCGCCGTTCGCGACTTCGTGCATACGGCTCAGGAGGGCCTGCTCCCTGTCCCAGGCCGCCTTCGCTCCTGCATCCGTGCGGGCGTCTTTCTCCACGGTCGCATTGATGGCCGTGATCTGCACCTCTTCCTCCGCCTCGCTCTCTTCGTCGGTCTGTTCCGCGCGTTCGTCGTCCGCGTCCGGCGGTTTTGCAAACAGCTTCAAAAATGGTTCGGCCGTCACGGGCTCGACCCGTGTGTCCGAGACGTTCTGACCGTCTTCAGCGTCTTGCGCCCATAGTCGCTCAACCGTCCTGCGATGCCGCGCGAGCGAGATGGCGAACGCCTCGATGGATGACAAGAGCTTCTGTTGCAGCCCCACCACGAGCAGACCGGCCATGGCCCTGGCCCGCGGCCTGGCACCAGCCAGCCGCTGTTCCCGCAGTTCCCGGTATTCGTCAAGGAGCCTCGACAGAACGAGCTCCGGTGCGTCGTCCGGCAGGCCATCGATCCTCACCGGCTCCACGTGCCGTCTGGGGAAGCCGCCTTGCACCTCGCGGATGTCTTCCTTGATGCGCCGGACCATGACCTCGTCGAGGTCCTTCTTTCCCCGCACCGGAACTCCACGGGTAAATCGGTAGGAATCGAGCAGCTCGAGCAGGGTGGAGAAGCTGTTGGAGTGGCCGTTGTGGGGAGTGGCGGAAAGAAAAAGGCGGTGCTCGAACCGGCCGCCCAGATCGCGGACCGCCCGGGTGAACTTCGACTCGATGCCGTAACGCCCGCCGCTCGACGGCGCGGCATGGTGAGCCTCGTCGAGGATGAGCAGGCTGCCGGGCAGAAGGGGTCCGAGCCACACACGCAACGGGTCAGCGTAAACCGGGTCAATCAGCAGGTTGTGCGACACCAGGAAGCGACTGTGTGTGCGCCAAGGATTCACGCCGAAGCCGCGTTCCTGCCGGACCTGCGTGAGGTAAGCGCGGTCGAAGATCACGAACAGCAGGCCGAAGCGCTCCTCCATCTCGGTCTTCCACTGCTCCAGCACCGAGGCGGGAGCGGCGACAACGATGGTCTTGACCTTCTTGCGCAGCAACAACTCCCGCGCGATGAGGCCCGCCTCGATGGTCTTGCCGAGGCCGGTATCGTCCGCGATGAACAGATTGACCCGTGGCAGTCGAAGCGCCTTGCGGAGCGGCTCCATCTGGTAGGCATCGATCTTGATACCGGCCCGGAACGGCGACTGGAAGAGGTTCGGGTCGGTGGCGGTGACGCAGTTCCAGCGCAGCGTGTGGAGGAACGCGCTGAAGTGGCGCGGCGCATCGAACCCCTTGGCACCGATGGCGTTCCACGCCTCCACCTCAAGGATGCGCCGGTCGATCTCGAATTCCCAGTAGACCTCCAGGGTCTGCCCCTGGGCGTCGTCATCGGCGCAGGCCAAGCTGACGCAGCGCGATTCCGGCTCAACCGCCTCCACCAGCCAGCGGCGTGACCGAACCTCGACCAAGTCCCCGACTCTGGGGAGGCGTTCGGGCAGTAGTCGTGCAGCGTCTTGCAAGGGTGATTCTCCAGCGACGCGGGAATACTACAACGCTGCAAGCATGCGGGCGCGCTCGCGGTCCGATAATCTGTCCGCCTTATCCCACCTCTTCGTCACGGTAGTGCTCGGCGACGTCGGGCTTGAGGACGATCTCGCTGCCACCATCCTCCCAGGGTCAGAACGCCACCAGCCTTAAGATCGAGGCGCTTGCGCAGCGTCGCTGACAACGCAATCGGACCGCGACTGGACACGGCCACCGTTTCACCCATGGGAAGTCCTTTCGATCCTGTTTTTTCGCCGTCGTCTTATCATGTTCTCGGAAGTTCAGGGCATCGCTGATGCTGGGTCAATCAAGTTCAACGCGCGAGAAGTTCCCCGAGGTGCCGCTAATGCCCAAGGAACTGACGAAGCGCGCCGAGATGCGCATCTGGATCGACTTCTGCTACACCCAGCTCCAGGCCACCGCGGGCAACATCCGCCACGACCACGAGGTGGAATAGAACAAGAAGCGGCTGCGGCAGCACCTGGAGACGCCGGAAGAGCGCATGACCGGCCGCTCATACATCGTCGAAGACTACTCGCTGGCGGACATCACCTGCCTCCCGTTCTTCACCCGTGAGGATCACTACCGGACGTCCATAACCCGACGACCTGCCCAACATGAAACGCTGGCGCGACACGAACGTCGCGAACAGCCCACCTGTGCTCCCTTCCCGCCGGTCCGGGCCTACTCCGTCATCCGCTTGAGCCCGGCCAACGGCTGAACCTTCACCGCCCGAGAGGCGGGCTTCGCCGCCACCGTGATCTCCTGCCCGTTGAAGGGCGAGATCATCTTGCGCGCCTTGGTCGCGGGTTTGCGCACCACCTTGATCTTCAGCAGGCCGGGAAGCGTGAACGTTCCCACCGCGCGTTTCTTGACATGACGCTCGATGACCACTCCGAGTTGGTCGAGCACCGAGGCCACGTCCTTCTTTTGAAGCCTGGTCGATTCGGACAGGGCGTCCAGGATATGGGTCTTGGTCATGGCCTCCTTGAGCGCCGTGTTACTTCGGTTTGCGGTCGTCGCCATCCTGTGTGTTCCCTTCCGTTGCTTGCCGCCATTGTGGAAACCGTGTGGAAAACTCTCAAGGTAGCCGACCGGCCGTTGAAAAGCGACTCGCTCCCCACGGACGGGCCAGGCTCGGGCAGTGGCGATGCGCGGATGCGCACCGTTGAAGCAGCCGGTGGGAACGGGCCAGTCGAGACCCGGCTTCGCCGGTCCCGTCCGGTCGTTGTTCGGAATCAGGTCTTCTCGTACATGCCCCGGCCGGTGCGCCTGATCCGTCCTTCCTTGGACCACCGCGAGACCACCTGCCGGAGGTACGCTCGGGTCTTCTCGCCCGCCGTTTCGTGGGCGAGAAGGGAATCCAGCGTGAACTGGTCGGGCAGTGTCGCGAGGACCGCCGTCCAATCGATCATCGCGCCGCGCGGCCCCCGTTTCAACGCGCCAACCTCGGAACGGCCGCGCCGGGACCCCTTGCCGGTCTTTCGTCCATCGAGCATGTCATAGACCAGCTCGTGCCTCTTGATCTCGTCCCGCAACGCGGCGACTCGTCCTGTGGCCACGGCCAACTCCTTCTTCAACCGATCGATCTGTCTCTTCACGCTGACTCTCAGGTCCGCAGCCATTTGGTCCTCCCCTGTACAATTGCCCACGCCGTAACGTCGGCGCGGCAGAGCGCGTCCGGCGTCCCGCGCAATCGTTGGTCCGCCCGCAAGTTCTCCGGGAGAATTCCAGCCTATCCGATTCAGCGAGGAGCGGGCAAACGTGTGCTAGAAGGACCATCGCCCATGCCTTGCCGCGCAACCACCCTGCGATCCGTGCCGTGCGTTTCAGTCGGCACGAAGGGGTGGAGGGGGCCTCTGGCGGGCGCGGTCGGACGGTCTGGAGAGCGTCCTCCGCGCCCA
>JAPOQB010000061.1 GCA_026710965.1 Deltaproteobacteria bacterium
GAAGCCGAAGTGGTCGAATCCGCCCTGACGCCCGGGCCGGCGCGGGTTGATGTTGATGCCCACGTAGCCGTCGCTCACCACCGAGGCGCTCTCGATGCGGGCCCGCTCGGCGGTCTTCATGCCGAACACGGCCTGGTAGAACTTCTCCTCGATGGCGTAGTTCTCGCTGACGATGGCCAGATGCTTGATCTTCGTCGTCATGACTGTTTCCTCCCATTCATGCGGTTGTCGTTTCGGTTGAACCGAAAAGCGGGGACCACGATCACACAATCGTGCGTTTTCGGCAAGACGCGACGATGGCAGAGGCGGGTCTCAAACCCGGCCGCGCGCGGCTCCGCTCAAACCGCCCGCAGAACCAGTTTGCCTCTCGTATGGCCCGTCTTGCTCATCTCGTGCGCCTTGCGCACCTCGTCCAGCGGAAGCGTTTCATGGATGTGGACCCGGAGCCGCCCCTCGTTGGCCAGGTCGGCGATGGCGCGAAGGTGGGCCTGTTCGGTGCGCACGGAGACGTGCTGTGCGCGCACGCCATGGGCGTCGGCCTGCTCCGCATCGGGCCTCCCGCGAATGGAAGCCAGCATGCCGCCGGGCTTGAGAACGCCCCAGGATCGTTCCTGGACTTCGCCGCCGACGCAGTCCAGCACCACGTCCACGTCCTTCGTGGCCTCCTCGAAGCGGGTCTCGTTGTAGTCGATGATGCGGTGGATCCCCAGCTCGCGCAGGAATCCCTGATTGCGGGCCGACGCCGTGCCGATGACCTGGGCGCCTTGCCACGTGGCGAGCTGGACCGCGAGGTGTCCCACGCCTCCGGCGGCCGCGTGGATCAGCACGGTCTGGCCGGCCTGGAGGCCAGCGGTGTCGAACAGGGCCTGCCACGCGGTCAGGGCCGCCAGCGGCAGTCCGGCGGCCTGCGAATCGTCCAGGGTGTGGGGTTTGGCCACCAGGTCCGCTGCCGGCGCGGCGACGTATTGGGCGTAACCGCCGCCTCCCCAGTGCCAGCGCACCATCCCGCAGACCGCGTCGCCGGCCTGGAAGTCGGCGACGCCGGCGCCGAGCCCCTCGACCACGCCCGATACGTCCCAACCCGGGATGAAGGGGAACGGATCTTCCAGCCGCGACGCCACTCCCTCGCCCGCGCAGGTCTTCCAGTCCACGGGATTGATGCCCGCGGCGTGAATCCGCACCAGCACCTCGCCGTCCCGGGGCTCGGGTGTAGGGGCGTCCTCGACCCGCAGGCTGTCGAGCCCGCCGAATTCGTGTATCCGTACGGCCTTCATGGGGTTTGCCTATCTCAAGGTGCCTGTCGTTAGCAACAGGGATGTCGGAACCGGCGCTAGCGGCCTTCGCCCTCCGCTTCCCAATCGAACATGCGCCGCCGGCGTCTGGCGTTGAAGTTGATGACCTCCAGCAGCAGGCCGTCGGGATCCGGGAAGAACGTCGCGTAGTAGTCGGGGGAGTATTGGGTATAGGCCCGCGGCTCGGTGGCCTCGATGCCGGCCGCTCGAAGCTCCTTGCAGGCCCGGTC
>JAPOQB010000060.1 GCA_026710965.1 Deltaproteobacteria bacterium
AGCGTCGCGGTTCCGGAATGTTCGGTTTTTCGTAATGGAAAGAACACTTGAAGTTCATGGGCAAATGGAGTAGGTAGGGCGCTTGCCTTGCTAAGCAAGGGCAGGGGTTGAGTTCGACTTGGTGGAATACACGAGAACAATTGCAGTGGTCGTGGCCCTGGTGCTCGGTGTGAGCAGTTGGCCGGTGGGGAGGACCGCGGACGCGCAGACGTCAGCGGTCAAGACGGCGTCGTTGCGTGTGCCCGGCGCCGCGGAGCGCCGCGTGGGCAATCTCCCGAGGCTCCTGTCCAGGCATGACGCGGCTCTTTACCGGCGGGTTTTCGCGCTCCAGGAGGAAGGACACTGGAGCGAGGCCGATGCCCTGATCAAGTGGATCAAGGATCCGCTGCTGATGGGGCATGTCCGGTTTCAGCGGTTGATGCATCCCACCCGCTACCGTTCCTCTTACGGAGAGTTGTGGACCTGGATGAACGAGTATCCGGATCATCCCGGCGCCCGGCGAATTTTCCGGCTGGCCAAGCGGCGGCAACCCAAGGGTTGGAAATCACCGCGCCCGCCGGCCCGGGCCGTGCTGGTATCCGAGGTCAAGTCCGACCCGGTGCCGCTGAGGTGGCGGTCACGGGCGAACGGCCGGCCTTCGGCCGCCGTGGATGCCGAGGCCCGCTCCCCCGCGCACCGGCGGGCGTTCCGGGACGTTCACAAGCAGATCCGGAAGCTGGTGTCCAACGGCTACGTGACAAAGGCGCTGCGTTGGCTGGAGTCACCGGGGCAGCGCCGTTTGCTGGATGCCGTGAGCTTCGATGAGAATCTGGCCTGGATTGCCAGGGGATATTTCGTCTGGGACAAGGACCACGAAGCGCTGAAGGTGGCCGGACGAGCCATCGCGCGGTCCGGAGACAGGGTCCCCCTGGCCTACTGGTGGGGTGGATTGGCGGCCTGGCGGCTGGGACAGCATCATGTCGCGGGGGAGTTTTTCCGGGCGTTGGCGGAATCCAAGTCGGTGACACCCTGGCTGGTATCCGCCGGCGGATACTGGGCCAGCCGTGCCTACCAGGCGGCCGGCGAGTCGAAGCGGGCGGCCCCCATGTTGAGAGCCGCCGCCCGGCATCCGCGGACTTTCTATGGGCTTCTGGCCCTCACCGCCCTGGGCGAGCGGCCGCCGCTGGATTTCGGCATGCGCCGGATCGAGGCCTCGGACCTCGACGCCTTGCTGGGGATGCAGCCCGTACGCCGCGCCCTGGCCCTGATCCAGGTGGGCCAGCAGGTGTGGGCAGGAAACGAGCTGCGCAGATTCGCCCACCGTTTGTCGCCTCGCCTGGCACTGGTGATGCTGTCCCTGGCATCGGAATCGGGGTTGGCCGACCTGTCCTATCGGGCCGCCGAGAGCCTGCTGCAACGGACCGGCGTTCCCGTGGATGCGGCGCTCTACCCGTTACCGGTGTGGGAGCCCGAAGGCGGATACACGCTCGATCGCGCATTCCTGTTCGCGGTCATGCGGCAGGAATCCAGGTTCCGCGCCGGCGCCCGCAGCCCGCGCGGGGCCAGGGGCCTGATGCAGCTCATGCCCCGGACCGCGGGGGTCATGGCCGGCCGGAAGTACCGGGGATCGCAGCGTCACGAGTTGCTGGATCCGGTGCTCAACGTCACCCTGGGCCAGAAGTATCTCCACCACCTGCTTTCGCGGCAGGATGTCGACGGCAACCTGTTTTACGCGCTGGCGGCGTACAATAGCGGTCCGGCGAAACTCCGGGAATGGCAGCGCCGAGTCGACTACCGGGACGATCCGCTGTTGTTCATCGAGAGTATCCCGAGCAGGGAAACGCGGATCTTCATCGAACGGGTGCTGACCAACATGTGGATCTACCGGCTCCGGTTCGGACAGGCGCCGCGCTCCCTTGAGACCATCCTGTCGGGTGGTTGGCCGACCTACGTCCCGCTGGACCGCACCCGCGCGGCCGCCCGCTCCTGACCCTCGCACGATTCCGAAACAACACGACCCGGCGGCGGCGTCCGTGGGTAGAAGTGTTTGCAGTTCGCCCCATGGTGCGATACTGCTGTGCCCACGCTCGGCTTACTGTGCAGGTTCCCAGAAACGGTCAGACAGGAGGTCAAGATGAGAACGTATCTGCCCATCCGCGGGATCACGCTATTCGTTGCCGTCACCGCCCTGATTTTCGCCGGTTCCATAGCCGGCGCGGCGGACTTCTACGCCGGCAAGACCATCACCATCGTTTGTCCCTATTCCACGGGCGGC
>JAPOQB010000318.1 GCA_026710965.1 Deltaproteobacteria bacterium
GGCATCTCGCTCATCGTCGGCGGCATCGGGGTGATGAACACCATGCTGGTGTCGGTGGCCGAACGGCGCCGGGAAATCGGCCTTCGCCGGGCCCTGGGAGCCCGGCGAAGGGACATTCGGAACCAGTTCCTGGTGGAATCCGTCGTGCTGTCCGTGATCGGCGGCATCGCCGGCATCGTGGCGGGGGCCGCAGGCACCTGGGCTATCTGCCAGCTCACCGGATGGGACTTCGCCCTATCGGCCACAGCCGCGGCTTGCGGCATCGCGGTCTCGTCCCTGGCCGGCCTCTTCTTCGGCCTCCAGCCGGCCCGCCACGCGGCGCGGGTTGACCCCATCGTGGCGCTGCAGGCGGAATAGCGGCGGTATCAGGGGGCGGTTGGGTCCGGGATACGGGTCAGATCGGCGGCCGGCTGTTCTCGCCGTACCCTGTAAGCTCCACGTAACCCTGCCCGAGTCGCTCGCCGCTGCCGGATTCGACCCGGACGGAACCTTCCCAGTAGAACAGGTTGGGGATCAGCGCGCTGCGGTTCTCCTGGTCGGCGAGCCTGGGAATGATGACCGTGCGGATGCCGGCGCCCGGGATGTCGAGAGTCCATCCCGCGGGATAGGCGGCGCCGCTGACAGGGCTGGTCCACTCCCCGGTGGCCTTCAGCTTCCATTCGCCGGGGCGCAGGTAGCGGACGGCTCCCGCGGGGTCCACCAGGGTGGCGCCGGCGTAGCGGGTTTCACCGTCCCGGCCGCGGAGCAGGTAGAGCATCACCTCGCGGCCGTCGTCGAGCTGGAGGCTGAACCAGTCCCAGCCACTGGTATCCTCGCCGAGCTGGTTGGAGCCGAACTCCTTGTCCATCCAGCTCACGCCGCTGACCTCCAGTTCCTTTCCGTCGAGGCGGATCTTTCCGGTAGTGGCCATGCGCGTGAAGCTGTAATAGTGGCTGGCCTCGGTGACGCCCTCCCCTTTCCGGCTCAGGCCGCCGGGGCCCTGAAACACCACGGGCTTGAGCGGGCGGGTGGAGAGGCTGAAACCAAAGGAATTCCCGGCGTCGGACATCGTGAAGTCGAAGCCGTTGCCGTTCCAGCGGAGTTCCCACGGCTCCGGGGTGCCGGGAGGGCCGACGCTCCAGGCGAGGCGAGGATCCGGATGGCGGCCAAAGCCCGCCAGGAGCGGGGCGGCACGCACCACCAACTCGCTGAAGCGGTGCCGGCCGGTTTGCAGGTCGGTCAGGGCGGCGTGTCCCATGATCATGTCCTTGGCGGCCCAAGCGGAGCCGGACTCCAGGGGGCCTTGCGACAAGCCGATCCTGAAGAACGTGAACTGAAACCCGAAGTGCCGCGCAGGCTCATCGGCCGTGTGCAGGTGGCCGGTGAAGTACCACCACTCGGTCTTGTAGCCCTCGCGAGCCCAGTGGTCCCGGGGGAACGACCAGAGGTAGCCGGGTTGGGCTGGAGTCCAGGCGTGGGCCGCAAATCCAACGCAGATCAGGACGCTCAGGGCGAGAATACACGCCACCGGATAACTTGATGGCCGGCGTGCGGTTGGCCCTTCGACCTCGCTAGTGTCCTGTCCCACGTAATACTTTAACAATCTGCGGGTCTTTTCTGCATTGAAATCGTTTTTTTGGCCTGTTTATCAATATGTTAGGAATATTCTCATTTGAGCCGTAATCGATATGTAACCCCATTCAACCAATACTCAGTCCCCGCAAGCGCGCGTATGTCCTCAA
>JAPOQB010000129.1 GCA_026710965.1 Deltaproteobacteria bacterium
CGGGCCAGGATGCCCATGCGCGCCACCGACATCATGCCCACCATCATGGAGAACGGCATGGCGGTGACGTGGGTGGAGAAGAAATCGGTGAAGCAGTCGGCCCACGGCGTGTCGTGCATGCCGGTGACCGCGTGGAACCCGATGGGGGTGTCGAGTTCGTTCACCACGGCGAAGAACGGCTCGTATTCGGGAGCGTGCAACGGCCGGTTGCCGACCATTCCGGGCAGCAGCACGCCGGCCAGACCGAGTTCCCCCACTGCCCTCCTCGCCTCCTCCGCCGCCCCCGCAGGGTCCTGGATCGGCACCATGGCGATGGCGTTGAGCCGCTTGCTGGCCTGGGAGCACTGCTCGGCCACGTAGTTGTTGTAGGCGCGGCATACCGCGCCCGCCAGTTCCGCGTTCTCGAGGTCGAACACCCACACCAGCGCCGTCGGGAAGACCACCTGGTAGTCCACCCCCATCAGGTCGAGGTCGTCGAGACGGCCGGGAATGTCGTCCAGGGAATTGTCGCGGGCCTTCATCTGCTTGTGCCGCGGCGTGGGATAGTTGAACCCGCCGCCGCCGACGCCCCTGGAGAAGGGTATCCGCGGCACCACGCGTCCCTCGGCGACCCAGCGGCCCTGGTCCCGGGGCTCACCCGGCATGTCGATAACCCGCGGCCGGAGCGGGTGGAACTCCTTTTCGATGTAGCGGTCGAAGAGGTCGAAGGGCTCGTGCAGATGGCCGTCGGAGTCGATGGTCGGCATGGTACCTCCCGCGGACATGTGTGGGTCTGGCGACGTGAGACGTTGGAAGACTTGATCTATTGCATGGCGTCCTTCGACTTCGCTCCGCCACGCTCAGGACGAACGGAAACGCTTTCACCGCGTTCGTCCTGAGCGTAGCGAAGCGAAGTCGAAGGGCGGCAGGAAGCCTACGCGCCGTATTTCTCCCATTGCTCGGGCGAGAAGGTCTTCAACGAGAGCGCATGGATCCGTTCGTCCCCGAGCTCGTCCTTGAGCGCGTCGTAGACCATCTTGTGCTGGTCGATGAGACCCTTGCCGGCGAAGGAATCATGCACGATGACCACCTGGTAGTGGTCGCCTCCGCCGGTCAGGTCCTTGATCATCGGCACCAGACAACCCGGGAACACCCGCCCCAGCGTATCCTCTATTTCTTGTGGCTGAATCATACGGCTGGAACTAGCATAAAACCCGGAGGCGGACCACCGAATGAGGGGCAACGACCCGGCATCACCCGGTGCTCACGCCTGCACGTCGTAGTCTCCCCGGCACTGCTGAATCATCGCCCGCATGTCGGCCCGCAGCTCCTCGTTGGTGGGCCGGCCCACGTAGTACCAGCCGTTGTAGATGCGGTGGACCGTGAGATCGGGCAGCAGCGAGAAGGCGTATGGAATCGCGATGGTCCCGTGCTTCTTGTCAGAGGTGTCGACCAGGTCCAGGGCCTCGATGGCCTTGTGCTCATGGTCGCTCAGGAACGGGAACGTCGCTCCGAGACCGTTTCTGAGTGCCCCGTTGACTTGCGGCGGGTCGACGCTGACGACCGCGACACGGCAATAGGCCGAGGGAAGCTCCTCCTGCAGGGTGACCAGGTGGCGCAACTGCACCACGCACTTCCCTCACCAGTAGCCGCGATAGAACACCACGATGAGGGGGAACTTGCCCTCGGTGATCCCCGACAATGCCGCCTCCTGGCCGGTCTGGTCCTTGAGCGCCAGATCCGGGAACTTCTCACCAACGGTTTGATTCATGACTTGCCTCCCTAGTGTGGTGTCTGGTTAATTCGCGTCATAATCTGCGGGTCTTTTCTGCATTGAAATCGTTTTTTTGGCCTGTTTATCAATATGTTAGGAATATTCTCATTTGAGCCGTAATCGATATGTAACCCCATTCAACCAATACTCAGTCCCCGCAAGCGCGCGTATGTCCTCAA
>JAPOQB010000058.1 GCA_026710965.1 Deltaproteobacteria bacterium
CGTCGAAGTGCCGGAGCCGCTGTACCCGGCAAGGCTCAAGGTGGTGAAGGAGTCCGGTATTTCGGAAGAGGACGTGGAGCAGGTGCTGTGGAAGACCGCGGTGGAGTTGTATGGGCTTTGAGGAGAGTTTGCGTTCGCCCTGAGCGAAGCGAAGTCGAAGGGCCTAGCGAAGTATCAGCGAAGGAGGATTGAATCATGCGTTTGGACGGGAAGGTCGCGATCGTAACGGGCGGCGGCATCGGCATCGGCCGTGCCTACTCCAAGGGGCTGGCGCGGGAAGGCGCCAAGGTCGCGGTGGCCGACATCCAGGTGGAGGCCGCCACCCAGGTGGCCGAGGAGATCAGGAAGGACGGCGGCGATGCCATCCCCGTGGCCGTGGACGTCGCCTCGCCGGAAAAGACCCGCGAGATGGCGGATGCGGTACTGAAGGAATACGGGCGCATCGACGTGCTGGTGAACAACGCGGCGCTGTACACGGCGCTCACGAAAAAGTCCTTCATGGAGATCGGCGAGGACGAATGGGACCGGGTCATGGCGGTGAACGTCAAGGGTCTGCACCTGTGCGTGCAGGCGGTCTACCCGGCCATGAAGGAGCAGGGCAAGGGCAAGATCATCAACATTTCCTCCGGCACCATCCTGGGCGGGACGCCCATGTTCCTCCACTACGTCACCTCCAAGGCCGGCGTGCTCGGATTCACCCGGGCGCTGGCGCGGGAGATCGGCCCCGACGGGATCAGCGTCAACTCCATCATGCCCGGCCTCACCATATCGGGCGACAGCCAGGACGGCGTCACCACCCCCCAGCAACTGGAGAACCGGCGCAAGAGCCGCGCGTTCCAGCGGGACCAGTACCCGGACGACCTGGTGGGCACGGTCATCTTCCTGTCGTCGGATGACAGCGACTTCGTCACCGGCCAGTCCATCAGCGTGGACGGCGGCCAGCACATGCACTGACGCGTGCGCGAACGCTGCGCGCCCATCCGTCATTCCCGCGAATGCGGGAATCCAGGCGGTGTGAGGCGGGGGAAACACAACCATGACGGGTCTTGAACTAGCCGAGTACCGCGTGCGCGAGATCCGGCTCGGCCGGGAGACGCGCTATGCCGCCGGCGTTCTGGAGGTGGACTCCGAAGGATTGGCGGCCTTCGTCCGGGAGGACCCGCGGGTGCGGTCCGCCGGCTTCGACGTGGTGCGCCCCGGCGAGAAGGCGCGGGTCACCGGCATCCGCGACGTGGTGGAGCCGCGGATCAAGACCGCCGGCAGCGGGCAGGTATTTCCCGGAATCCTGGGGCCGGTGGCCCCGGTGGGCCAGGGACGCACGCACCGGCTCTCGGGCATGGCGCTGGTCACGGCCGTGGCCTACGAAGGCACCGTGCGCACCGGCACCACCTCCCAGCGGAGCGCCATCCTGGACATGTGGGGTCCGGGCGCCGACATGACCCCGTTCAGCGCCCTGGTGAACCTGGTGATGACCCTGGACCTGGAAGACGGGCTGCCCGCCTACGAGGCGCATCAGGCCATCCAGCGCGCCGAGTTCAGCGTGGCGTTGCGGCTCGCCGAGACCACCACGGAGCTCCAACCGGACGACGTGGAGATCCATGATCCGGACGCCCGTGCAGAGGATCTCCCGTCAGCCGTGGTCATCATCGGCTGCTTCACCGAACCCGACAACAAGCCGTCCAACGTGGCCTACTACGGCCTCCCGGTCCAGGAGTCCCTGTCAACCGTCATCCACCCCAACGAGCTCACGGACGGCGCCATCACCCCCAGCACCATCCGCACCGTCAGCTATCATCCGATCACCTGGAACTGGCAGAACCAGCCCCTGTGCCTGGAGCTCATGCGTGACCAGCGATTCCGGTTCGCCGGGGTCATCCTGGCGCGCATCGGTTTCGAGACCTCCCGCGAAAAGGAGATCGCCGCCCACAACGCCGTCCGGGTGGCCATGTCCCTGGGCGCCGACGCCGCCCTGATCACCCGCACGGGTTCGGGCAACGCCTTCATCGAAGTCATGCTGACGGTCAAAGGCTGCGAGGAG
>JAPOQB010000800.1 GCA_026710965.1 Deltaproteobacteria bacterium
AAGGCGAAGAACGGGATCACTTCCTCCCAGCGTGAGCGCCAACTGCGCACCACGGCCGCGTACTGTTGACCCCAGGGGCCGGCTTCGAAACGGTCCAGCTCCGCGGCGGCGGCCTCGGCCGAGGGCGCCCCGTAAATAGCCTTGAGGGCCTTCGCCAGCGGCTTCCTGTCCCTCCACGAGGCAAACTGAAGCGAGTGACGGATCATGTGAACCACGCAGGTTTGTACCACGCACTCGGGGAACACGGTGGTGATCGCGTCGGGAAAGCCCTTCAATCCGTCCACCACCGCGATCAGTACGTCCTGGGCGCCCCGGGCCTTGAGCTCGTTCATGATCCGAAGCCAGAACTTGGCCCCCTCGCTCTGCTCGATCCACAGCCCCAGCACGTCCTTGTCGCCGCTGCAGGTGATCCCCATGGCTAGGTACACCGCCCGGTTGCGCACCAAGCCCTCGTCGCGGATCTTCACCCGTAGCGCATCGAAGTACACCACGGCGTACACCGGCTCCAGAGGCCGGTTCTGCCAAGCCCCCACCTCCTCCAGCACCGCATCGGTCACCGCCGACACCAACGCTGGCGACACCTCGATCCCGTACAGCTCCTCGATGTGCGCCTGGATGTCCCGGGTGCTCAGCCCGCGCGCGTACATCGCGATGATCTTCTCGTCGAAACCCGGAAACCGCCGCTGGTACTTCCCGATCAGAACCGGATCGAACCGTCCCTGCCGGTCCCTCGGTATGTCCAGCACGATCCGCTCGCTGCCCGTGTCCACCGTCTTGCGGCTCGTCCCGTTGCGGTGGTTGCTCTCTCCCTGCTCGGACGCCTCGCCCAGATGCACGTCCATCTCCGCCCCCAGCATCCGCTCCGCCAATGCCTTCTTCAACTCCGTCGCCAGCGACTCGAAATCAGCCGCCCCGCGGACCCCTCGCTTCGCGATCAGCTCATCCAATAGCTGCCGCGAAATCCCGTCGTCTTCCTTCCTTGCCATACGTCCCTCCTCTTAAAGGTTCAGCGTATGGCTCACAAACACAAAATTCCTTACAGGCTCTGCTCACGCCCTCGCGCACACCAGCGTCCACGTCGAACTGGCGCACCCAATTGCGAACCGCCGATTCCGTCAAGTCCAGTTCACGCGCGACCTCGCCGATCGAGCGTGGTCCCTCCTTGACCAGTTTGACCGTTTCGAGCTTGAACTCCTTCGAAAACCTCCGTCTCGTCCGACTCATGGTCGTCACCTCCAAGGCCATTATCGCCTCTATCAGGTGTCCACGAATCCCGAGCAAGACCACGCGACGCTCACTTACACAAGAGATCGGACACTCTCGGCCTTGACGTTCTTGAAGCAGGCCTGATGGTTCCAACGTATACGGACACCGTTGGATGCGCCTCCTTACGCGTCTGGCGCTTCACTTCCCCCAGGCGAGTGAGGCACGGTCGGCGCCTGTCGGGCCATCAACTCATCGATGCGGTTCACGACCCGTTGCGCAGGCTGCCGCAACTGTTCCGCGGTCAAGTCCGCGGCGTAGCCCTCCGTCACGTCACCGGGCCGGGCGTGGTTCACCAGACGCTTGGTCAACGACCGCAGCAGCATCAACTCCCGCTCCGCCACGGTGATGAAGCAGTTCCGCAACGCGATCGCGGTAGGAATTCCCATTGCTGGGAACCCCCCGCACAGATCCCCGCATGCCCGCTAGGGCACGGGGCTCCTCCCTTGGGTAGTGACGGCGAATCGTTGCCATGGCCACGGATGTCGGATCTTCAGCTTGGGCCAGTACTTCGTTCGCAATTCTTGGATGCGGCTCCACTGGTAGCGGTCCTTCTGCGACCGGCGGCGGAGTGTCCTCAGCCACAGCCGCTCCAGACGAAAGACAAATCTGCTCAGGTATCGGAAACTGTTCGGGACAGCATAGTAGTTCAGCCATCCGTTGAGCACCTTCCCTAGCCACTTTGCCGTATGCACAACTTTGACGTGCATTCGTCTGCGTAGCTCCTCCTTGATCCGCTTTAGTGTGCGTGTCATCCGCTTCGCCACCGGCTTGCGTCCCAACACGAAGGACCCATCCCTAGTCTTGTTGCAATAATGCGTGAAGCCCAGGAAATCGAAGGTCTCCGGTCTACCCTGCCCGCGTTCGTGGCGACGCTCTTGGGCGCACTTTCCGAACTCAATGAGCCGGGTCTTGTCGGGGTGCAGTTCCAGTTCGAAGCTTCCGAACCGCTCCTTCACGGCACTCAGGAAGCGCTCCGCGTCCCGCTTGTGCTGAAAACCCACCACGAGGTCGTCGGCGTACCGCACGATGATTGCGTCGCCTCTGACCTCGTGGCTGCGCCACTTCTTCTGGAACCCCAGTGGTCTTGCCCGGGATTGGTGGACACCTGATAAGAG
>JAPOQB010000057.1 GCA_026710965.1 Deltaproteobacteria bacterium
CCCGCCCCTACAGCCTTGATACGCCAAGGCACTTGTGTTAGCAAAGAGCCTATTCCACGAGGGGGGCGTCGAACTTGCCATGATGCGCTGGTTGCCAGAGAATGTGTCCACTTACGGTGGTCAGATCGACTACCTGTTCTATCTTATCTACTACATCACCGGCGCCGCCCTGATCATCGTGACGGTATTGATGGTGGCCTTCCTCATCATGTTTCGCCAGAAGGAAGGCCGCAAAGCCGTCTACTCCCACGGCAACACCGCCCTCGAGGTCACCTGGACGGTGGTTCCGACGGTGATCCTCCTCCTGCTCTCCTTCATGAGCATCCCCCTCTGGGGTGAGATCAAGATCTACGCCCCTCCCGCCGAGTATGAGGTGAAGGTGGTGGGGAAGCAGTTCAACTGGGACGTGATCCATCCCGGCCCCGACGGCAAGCTGGACACCAAGGACGACATCAAGATCGAGAACGAGGTGCATGTCCCGGTGAACAAGGTCGTGCATGTCCAGCTCATGGCGTCGGACGTCATTCACAGCTTCTTCGTGCCCAGTTTCCGGGTGAAGCAGGACGCGGTCCCGGGACGGAACATACTGGTGTGGTTCGAGGTCACCAAACCGGGCAAGTACGAGCTCCCCTGCGCGGAGCTGTGCGGCTTCGGTCACTCGGGCATGCTTGGATGGGTGTTCGTCCACACGCCGGAAGACTACGAGAAGTTCCTCAAGGAAAACCAGAACCAGAGCTGATCCCGCCCACCCGCTGACGCGGTCTCCCCTGGAGGAGCGCGCCGGTGACGGCGGAGGAGGACATCAAGGATGAGCGAAGCAGCGGCACACGCCGATCACGGAGCCCATGAACCGGCGGGCTTCTGGTCACACTACGTTTTCTCGACCGATCACAAGATGATAGGGCGGCAGTTCCTTTTCCTGGGACTGTTCATGCTGCTCATCGGCGGCACTCTCGCGATGCTGATCCGCTGGCAGCTCGCGTGGCCGGAGACCGAGGTGCCGGGGCTGGGCTGGGTCCCCGAGCCCACCATGTACGAGGGGATCATACCGCCGAGCACCTACAACATGCTGTTCACCATGCACGCCACCATCATGATCTTCTTCGTGGTGATGCCCGTGATGGTGGGCGGTTTCGGCAACTTCCTGATCCCGATCATGGTGGGCGCCAAGGACATGGCGTTCCCGCTGCTGAACATGCTGTCGTTCTGGGTGGGCGCGGTGGCCGGCGTGCTCATGGTGGCGAGCTTCTTCGTTGTCGGCGGCGCCGCCGCCGGAGGATGGACGTCCTATACTCCGCTCACGGGGGCCGCCGTGTACACCGGGGTCAACTGGGGCATCAACTTGTGGGTACTGAGCCTGTTCGTGCTGGCCTTCTCCTCGCTGATGGGCTCCATCAACTACATCACCACCATCATCAACATGAGAGCGCCGGGCATGACCTACTTCCGCATGCCGCTCTCGATCTGGTCCCTGTTCATCACCGCCATCCTGCTGCTGCTGGCGCTGCCGGTCCTCACGGCTGCCCTGGGCATGCTCTTTTTCGACCGCGTCTTCGCCACCAACTTCTTCCTGCCCGCGGGCGGCATGCCGCTCCTGTGGCAGCACCTGTTCTGGTTCTTCGGCCATCCGGAAGTCTACATCCTGGTGCTTCCGGCCATGGGGGTGACCTCGGACATCCTGTCGGTGTTCTCCCGCAAGCCGATCTTCGGCTACCGGGCCATGGCCTACTCCATGATCGCCATCGCGTTCCTGTCGTGGATCGTCTGGGGCCATCACATGTTCCTCAGCGGCATGAACCCGCTGCTGGGTACCGCGTTCATGCTCACCACCATGGTGATCGCCGTGCCCTCGGCCATCAAGACGTTCAACTGGCTGGGGACGCTGTGGGGCGGCTCCATACGCTTCACCGTGCCGTTGCTGTTCGCCATCGGTTTCGTCTCCAACTTCGTCATCGGCGGTCTCAGCGGCATCTTCATGGCATCCACCCCGGTGGATATCTTCATCCACGACACCTACTTCATCGTGGCGCACTTCCACTACGTGGTGGCCGGGATCATCTTCGCCATGTTCGCCGCCATCTACTTCTGGTTCCCGAAGATGTTCGGGCGCATGATGAGCAAGACCTGGGGCATCGTGCACTTCATCGGCACGTACATATTCTTCAACCTCACCTTCTTCCCCATGCATTTCCTGGGGGTGGGCGGGCACATACGCCGGATCTACAACCCCATGCAGTACGAGTACCTGGAACAGTTCGGGGACATGAACGTGTTCATCACCATCAGCGCGTTCTGCCTGGCCATTTCCCAGATTCCCTTCCTGGTCAACTTCATCGGCAGCCTCTTCGTCGGCGAGAAGGCGCCCGAGAACCCCTGGGAAGCCAACACGCTGGAGTGGTCGGCACCCTCGCCGCCGCCCCACGGCAACTTCGCGACCACGCCGCAGGTCTACCGCGGCCCGTATGAGTACAGTTCGCCGGAAGTGCAGGAAGACTGGCTGCCGCAGGATCGCGCACTCGGTGCGACCGCGGCGACCGGACACTGAGGGGTACGGGGATGGCCGACGCCTGGCTCCATCGGTTGGCGCTGACCACCGCCGGAACCACCCTGTTCCTGTTGTTCGTGGGCGCCCTGGTCACGAGCAAGGGTGCGGGTCTGGCGGTGCCGGACTGGCCCACCACCTTCGGCCACAACATGTTCCTGTTCCCTTGGGCGGGGATGGTGGGCGGCGTGTTCTACGAGCACAGCCACCGCCTGGTGGCTTCTGGCGTCGGCTTCCTGACCCTGGTGCTGGCGGTGTTGCTTTGGCTCAAGGAGCCCCGGGCGTGGGTCCGCTGGCTGGGTACCGCCGCGTTGCTGCTGGTGACCGTCCAGGGCGTCGTCGGCGGGCTACGCGTGGTGTGGCTGGAACAGGATTTCGCCATCGTCCACGCGGCGCTTGCCCAGGCATTCTTCGGTCTGATCGTGGCCATGGCGCTGTTTACCTCGCGGTCATGGTCGGAGGCGCGGCCGAGACAATCCGGGGGTGACGGGACGATGTTCCAGTGGTTCTGCCTCACCACGACGCTGCTGATCTACGCCCAGAGTCTCCTGGGCGCGGTCATCCGCCACACCGGCACGGCCGTGGCACTGCACGTCCTGATGGCGCTGGTGGTGGCGGTCCAGACCGGCCTGCTGGTGTTGAAGGCACTCCAGCTAGGTGGCCGGGCGCCGGTGTTCAAGACCCTTTCGCTATCCCTGGGCCTGCTGCTGATGCTCCAGCTCGCGTTGGGAACCGGGTCCTACGCGGCCCGGTTCATGGCCTTCGGCGCCGCGTGGCAGCCGGGCTTGATCGTCGCCGTCACCGCCGGTCACGTGGTGACCGGCGCGCTCATGTTCGCGTTGAGCTTGTCGATGACGTTGTGGGCGTTTCGTCTTCTGGGCGTCGGGCGGTTACCCGTGGTGGACGGGGTCGTCTCCGAGAGGGCCACGGCATGACCTCGCGGACCGAGACATACGCGGTGGGCTCGACCCACGGCCGGAGGGTGCTCGACTACCTGGAGCTCACCAAGCCGCGGCTCGTGCTGATGGTCCTCATGACCACCCTGGTGGGTTTCTACATGGGCTCGGAATCCTTCCCGGACTACCTCGTGCTGTTGCACACGGTGCTCGGCACGGCGCTGGCCGCGGGCGGGACCCTGGCGCTCAATCAATCCCTCGAACGCGACATCGACGCCGCCATGAAACGCACCCGGAACCGACCCATCCCCGAAGGACGGGTCCAGCCGGTGGAGTGCGTTCTGTTCGGAAGCATTCTGGTGGCGTCCGGGCTGGTGCTGCTGGTGGTGGCCGTGAACGTCCTCAGCGCGCTTCTGACCGCCATCATCTCCGTGACATATCTGTTCCTCTACACGCCGTTCAAGCAGAAATCGCCTCTGTGCAGCCTCATCGGCGCG
>JAPOQB010000056.1 GCA_026710965.1 Deltaproteobacteria bacterium
CGGGACGGCTTGGCTGCGAGCGCGGAACGCTGTCGCGCCTGCTGAACGGCAAGGCGGGCGTGTCCGCCAACATGGCGTTGGCGCTGGAGGATATCGGCTGGGGGACCGCCGATCACTGGATGCGGATGCAGGCGAGCTACGAGCTTGCGCAGGCGCGCCGGGACCGGGCAGCGGCAGAACGGCGCGCGGGCGCATTGCACACATGATGCAAGAGGTACGGAATTTCCTGGTCTAAAACTGTTCTGCAGCTTCAATCGGCATGTTTTAACATGGCTCTAACGGGTTTCGGATTGGGATTTATGGTCCGGGGCATTGCCGTGTTCGACGGGTGGCTCAAATTCTCACGGCGTTGGTCGCGCTGGGTCTGATGGTTGTAGGGCTGGGCATGCTGTATTGGTACTGCCGTCACCTCGGCGCCACATGGGGTCGCGGACTGGCGGCGGAGCGTCAGGTTGTTGCGGACCCGCCGGGTGCTCCGGGAACGGATGAACGGTCGAAATGTCGTCAACGTTGATGATTTCCTCACGGAGCGACGCGGCCGCCTCGGAGGCTCTCCCAGCAGGAACTGCTCCGCGACGTTCGGCCGGGCCGGGAATTGTGAAGAGCGATTCGCGTTGCCGAAGAGACCCGCGACGACGCTACGAAGAAAGAGAGGATGCGGCAATGGCAGGAGGTCCTGCAAAAGAAACTCCGCCTGGAACGCGCGGCGCCGGACTTGCAGACGCGAAGCAGGTCAACAGCCGCCGGGGGACATTGCGGACTGGTCCGATGAAGCGGGAGGAGGATGTCAAGCGGCTGATCGACCTCGGCAGGAAGCGGGGCTACCTGACCTACGATCAGGTGAGCGACATGCTGCCGGCGGACACTGTCTCCCCCTATCAGCTTGACGACGTCATGTCCATTTTCGGCGAGATGGACATTGAGGTGGTGGATGCGGACTCGCGCACGGCGTTGACCGGAAAGGCGGAGGGCGCCCCCGACGGCGAGCCGGAGGGGGAGGTGGAGTTCGAAGCCGGAGACGCGGACGTGGCCGGCAAGACCGGCGATCCTGTGCGCATGTACCTGCGCGAGATGGGCAACGTGCCGCTGCTCAGCCGGGAGGGGGAGGTGGAGGTTGCCAAGCGGATCGAGGAGGGCGAGGGGGTCGTGGCGGACCACGCGCTTTCCTGTAACGTCGCGGTCCAGCACGTGCTCGATCTCGGAGAGAGGCTCGAGCAGGGCGAGGTTCGGGTGCACGAAGTGATCAACGGCGTGGAAGCCGAGGCTGACGTCACGGAGGGGGAGGTGCACTGCCAGCACCTGCTGGAGCAGATCCGCAAGCTGCGCCGGGCAGCGGGAGAATACGACGCCGTGCGGCAGAAGCTGCGCAAGCGCAATGCGGCGGCCGTACGGGAAGAGTTGGAGCGGCAGTCGACCAAGTGCCGCACGAGGATTCTCAAGCGGCTCAAGGCACTACGCCTCAACCGACTCCAGATCGGCGCGATGGTGGACAGGCTCAAGGCGGAACTGCACCGCATCGAGTCCGGCAAGGCCCGGCTGGAGCGGTACGAAAGGGAAACCGGGAAGACTCCCAGAGAGATCCTCGACGCGGCGGCGGACGACAACGGCAAGGACAACTGGCGGAAGACCGTCGGGACATTCAGGATGAGTCTGAAGGCCTTCCGGGAGATGCAGGAGGACGTTCGCCAGGCCATCGAGGACGTGGAAGGGACGCAGCAGCGTCTGGAGATGTCCGAGGAGGAGATCCGCCAGCGGGTGGAGTCGATGCACGAGGGCGAGGTCCGCGCGGATCTGGCCAGGAAGCAGTTGATCGAAGCCAACCTCCGGTTGGTGGTGAGCCTCGCCAAGAAGTACACCAACCGCGGCCTCCAGTTTCTCGACCTGATCCAGGAAGGCAACATCGGCCTCATGAGGGCGGCGGAGAAGTTCGAGTACCAGCGCGGGTACAAGTTCTCCACCTATGCCGCGTGGTGGATCCGCCAAGCCATCACCCGCGGCATCGCCGATCAGGCGCGCACTATCCGCGTCCCCGTGCACATGATCGAGACCATCAACAAGCTCATCCGCACCTCCCACTACCTCGTGCAGGAGATCGGCCGGGAGCCCACTCTGGAGGAGATCGCCATCAGGATGGAGATACCCCTGGAGAAGGTGCGCAAGGTTCTAGAGATCGCCAAGGAGCCCACCTCTCTCGAAACCCCGGTGGGCGACGACGGGGACAACCTGCTTTCGGATTTCATCGAGGACAAGCGCGTGCCGACCCCGTCCGAGGCGGTTTCGTGCCTCAACCTCGAGGAGCAGACCCGCCAGGTGCTGGCCACCTTGGCGCCGCGCGAGGAGCAGGTGCTGCGGCTGCGCTTCGGGATCGGCGAGAAGTCCGACCACACGCTGGAGGAGGTCGGACGCAAGTTCGCGGTGACGCGCGAACGCATCCGCCAGATCGAGGCCAAGACCCTGCGCAAGCTCCGCGATCCCGGTAGAAGCAAGAGCCTCAAGAGTTTCATGGAAGGGTAGGAAGC
>JAPOQB010000055.1 GCA_026710965.1 Deltaproteobacteria bacterium
CCGGCTGTTCGCCGGCGGCAAGTCCATGGGCGGCCGCATCGCCGCCAACGTGGCCGCCAAGGACGCGGACGCGGAGGAGAAGGCCCTGGCGGGCCTGGTGTTCCTCGGCTATCCGCTGCACGCGCCCAAGCGCCACGACCGGCTCCGGGCCGACAACCTGATGAAGATCACCGCGCCCATGCTGTTCGTGGAAGGGACCAACGACCCCTTCTGCCGGATGGACCTGCTGGCCGAGGTGCTAAAGCAAGTCAAGGCCCCGACCCGGACCCACCTCATCGAAGGCGGCAACCACGACTTCCGCGTCCCCAAGCGTCTGGGCCGGGAGGCCGGAGACATCTGGCAGGAAGTGGTGGAAGCCATCTGCCGCTGGCGCGGCGCCTGACCTACTGCGCCGCCTCCTTGCGGCGGGCGGTGTTGGTGACCACGGGCTCCACCGGCACGTCGCTGTGGGGTCCCTTGTTGCCGGTCTGAACGCCGGCGATCTGGTCCACCACGTCCATGCCCTCCACCACCTTGGCGAACACCGCGTAGCCGAAGTCCCGGGTGCCGTGGTCGAGGAACGCGTTGTCCTTCAGGTTGATGAAGAACTGGGAGGTGGCGCTGTTGATGTCCGACGTACGCGCCATGGACAGCGTGCCGCGGGAGTTCTTGACGCCGTTGTCGGCCTCGTTCTTGATCGGCGCCTGGGTGGCCTTCTGGTTCATGTCAGCGGTAAAGCCGCCACCCTGAATCACGAAGCCGGGAATGACTCGATGAAAAATGGTGCCGTCGAAGAATCCGGCATCGACGTAGTCGAGAAAGTTCTTCGCCGTGATCGGCGCTTCCTCGGACATGAGCTCGATCGTAATATCGCCCATTGACGTGGAAAAAATCACCACAGGCCTGTCTCCTCCCGCTGCTGTTGTGCTGAACGCCACCGCGCTCAGGAATAAAACGATTGCCGCTACAAGGCGCTTCAGTGCCGTACCATGCTGTCTCAAGAAAACCTCCTGGCCTGAGTTTGAGTCCATGCCTCGCCCGGGGCGCGCCGTTACGCCGCAATCCGGTCGAGGATCCAGTCCACCACCCGGGGCTTGCCCAGTATGACGTCGAAACGATGCTCGCGCAGTTCCTTGCCGGCCCGCTGGGAGCAAACGTACCGGCCGCCCGCCTCCTCCATCAACACCTTGCTGGCCATGGTGTCCCACAGGCGGAGATCGAAATCCACCATGGCGCCGACGGCGCCCTCCAGGGCCAGGGCGTGGCCGAAGCAGTCGGTGTAGGTCCGCACCCCGGGATGGGCCCGCATCAACCCGTCGAACACCTTCGTCCGCCCGGCGCTGACGAACTGGTGCCGGTCACCGATGCCGATGATCTCCTTCTCCATGGGCTCGTCGCCGGGGAGATCCTCCAGGGTCACGGCCCGGCCGTTGCAGCGGGTCCCGAGCCCCCTTGCGGCGCTGTAGGTCCTGCCCAGGCCCGGCAGGTCGATGATCCCCAGAATCGGCTCTTCGCCGTGGAGCAGGGCCAGGAGCGTGCCGTACAGGGGCACCCCATGCCGGAAGCTCTTGGTGCCGTCGATGGGGTCGATGACCCACGTGAGAGCGTGGCCGCTGTCGATTTGGGGCAACTCCTCGCCGATGATGCGATGCTTGGGAAAGCGCGACGCCAGCAGCGTCCGGGCTTTCTCCTCCACCGCGATGTCGACGTCCGTCACGAAGCTCCCGTCGGCCTTGGACCGATGGGTGAACCCCGTTTCCAGCGCGGTCTCGATCAGCGCCCGCGTCTGCCGGACGATATCGCAGGCCTCGGACAGCATTTCCCGCAACTCCGCCGCCGCCGGCACGCCGTTCACGGGACATCCCTCCCCCGGCCTGTGACCTCCGCCGCGGCGTTCTCGCTGTCCATCGGCGAATTATACACGTTGCCGTTAATACAGGAAAACGAGGCTCCTGGAGCAAGTGTTGCGTCCCGTAAATACGTTGACGAATCTGCTTGTCCTTTTTGCCGTCGGCTGCGTTGCTCTTCCTCGCGTGGTACCCGCCACTGCTCGTCATCGCGCCTTGCCGACGACAAAAATTCCTGCGCATCTTCGTCAACGTATTTACGGGACGCAACACTAGTGGACGGGCACAGATGCGGCTGTTAGGCTACCCGACAACAATCGCCGAAGGACGGGACGGGAGACCTTATGGACCATGCCATTTTCGCCATGACCGTGGGCATCGCCGAGAACTGGCGCCACTCGGGCATCATGCCATGCATCCGCAGCGACGCGGAACGGGACGAGCCGGTACCGTATATCATCTGGTGCATCGAGACCCCCGACGGGCCGGTGGTGGTGGATACGGCGTACCATCCCGACTACGTCACCGCGGAGTGGGCGCAGGGCAATCAGTTCAGGGAACCGGCGCAACTGCTCGGCGAGCTGGGCATGCGCCCGGAAGACGTGGCCACCGTCATCGTCACCCACTTCCACGTGGATCACTTCACCGGTTTTGACTTCTTCCCCAAGGCGAACTTCGTCATCCAGAAGGACGAGTACGATTTCTGGACCGGCCCGATGATGCGCTTCGACTACCTGAACAAGCTGGTGCGGCCCAAGGTGCGCCCGGCGCTGCAACGCCTCGTTGACGACGGCCGTGTCACCCTGGTGGACGGCGACCACGAGCTGGCTCCCGGGGTGGAGCTGCTCAAGGCCGGCGGCCACACCCCCGGTTCCCAGATGGTGGCGGTGGAGACGGCCCAGGGCAAGGCCGTCTTGTGCGGCGACATCGCCTACACCTATCGCAACCTCCGCGAACGCCTCCCGGTGGGCTGGTACTTCAACCTGCCGGACTCGGTGGTGGCCCTGGACCGGGCGCTTGAGACGGCGTCGCGCCCGGAGCTGACATTCCCCAACCACGACCCCGAGCTCATGCAGGGCAAGCGGGTGATCCGGGTGGCCTGACGACGGCGTGGCGACCCGGACCCACACCATGCCGTCGAGCCGCATCGGCGTCATCTCGGATACTCACGGCCTGGTGCGGCCCGAGGCTCTGGAAGCCCTCCGCGGGTCGGACCTGATCATTCACGCCGGCGACGTGGGCGCACCCGAGGTGCTGGAGCGGCTGAGCTCTTTGGCCACGGTCGCGGCGGTACGCGGCAACGTCGACGGCGGCGCCTGGGCTGACGAACTGCCCGAGGAGAGAACCGTGGACGTGGCGGGCGTCCGCATTCACGTGATCCACAATCTCAGGGCCCTGGACGCGGTTCCGGACGGCTGCCGCCTGGTGATCAGCGGCCACTCGCACAAACCGTCCATGCAACGGTGCGACGGGGTCACCTACCTGAACCCCGGGAGCGCCGGACCCAGGCGCTTCACCCTGCCCGTGGCCGTGGCAACCATCCGGGTGAACCCCCGAAGCCTGCGGCCGAAACTGCTGGAACTCGCGGTTTGACG
>JAPOQB010000905.1 GCA_026710965.1 Deltaproteobacteria bacterium
CGCGGCCGGATCGAGCTCCGCCTGGTAGAGCCGGGTGCGGACGATGAAGAGGTTCATCTCCGTCGGCTCGTCCCCATCGATGATTTCCCGCACCTTGCGCGGGAAGAAGGTACCCCAGTCCGGCCGGCGGCCGTCCACGTCGGTGAGGCCGTATTCCTTCGAGAGCGCCCAGGTGGAGAACAAGCCCCCGCTCTTCGCGCCGACGTTCGGGTCGGCGGCCAGCGCCGCCACGGCCCGCCCCACCAGGCAGGGCGTCTCGGACTCGGCGAAGTAGGGGTCCTTCTCGATGGCGTCGCGCCAGTTCGCCTCGGTGACCCCGAAGGCGTCGAGTACGGCCTCGGAGCGCAGGAATCCAGGGGTGATCGCCAGCGCCGTGACACGGTGGGCATGGAGGTCGGCGGCCATCGCGTGGGCGAGCCGGATGACCGCGTTCTTCGCCAGGTCGTAGAAGAGGTTGCCTCGGTAGGCGAGCGTGTCGCCGTCGGTGACCTCGACGATGAGCCCGGCGTCCCGCTCGATCATCAGCGGCGCGCCGTGCCGGCTGGTGATGATGTGGCTGTGGACCGCCCGCTCCAGCAACTGCTGCCCCTGGGCGACCGTGAGCTCCCAGAACGGCCTTCCCCATTCCGTCAGCGCGTCACCGCCCCAGATGTCGTTCACCAAGACGTCGAGCCGGCCCGCTTCGGCACGGACCCGCGCGAAGACCTGCTCTACTTCGGCTTCGACCGTGTGGTCGGCGCGTACGGCGATGCCCCGGCCTCCCGCCGCGGTGACCAACGCCGCCGTCTCCTCGATCGTCTCCGGACGTCCGGGCGTGGCGGGCCGCCCCCGCACGCTGCGCCCGGTGCAATAGACGGTGGCGCCCGCCGCTCCCAGCATGCGGGCGATGCCCCGGCCGGCGCCGCGCGTCGCGCCGGCGACGACGGCCACTTGGTCGCGGAGCGGCTGTTCAGGCATGCTGCCCCCTTTCAAATAATTGTAAGTACAAGGCTCGTTACCGTACCTTCGGGTCCAGCGCGTCGCGCAGGCCGTCGCCCAGGAAATTCAGGCTGAAAAGGGTGGCGGCGAGGAAGGTAGCGGGGAAGACCAGGGCCCAGGGCTGGGTTTCCATCTGGGTCGCGCCCTCGCTGATCAACACGCCCCAGCTCGTCATGGGCTCCTGGATGCCCAGGCCGAGGAAGCTCAGGAAGCTCTCGAACAGGATGGCGCGGGGGACGGTGAGGGTGGCGAATACCGCCACGGGTCCCACGACGTTGGGGATGACGTGCCGGAGGACGATCCCCATGGACGGCGCGCCCATGGCCCGGGCCGCCTCGACGAACTCCCGGCGTTTGATGGAGAGGGTCTCGCCGCGGACGATCCGGGCCATGTCGAGCCACTCCACCAGGCCGATGGCGACGAAGATCAGCACCACGTGGCGGCCGAAATAGACCATCAGCAGGATCACGAAGAACATGAAGGGCAGGGCGTAGAGGATGTCGACGAAACGCATCATCAGGGAGTCGGTGACCCCGCCGAAGTACCCGGACACCGTGCCCCAGGCCAGCCCCACGAGTACGCTCACCACCGACGCCGCCAGTCCTACCGCCAGCGAGATGCGCCCGGCGTAGAGGGTGCGCAACAGCAGGTCCCGGCCGTTGGCGTCGGTGCCGAACAGGTGTCCGCCGGCCAGGGAGGGGCCGGTGCCGATGGCATCCCAGAAAATCTCGTCGATGGGGTAGGGCGAGAGCGCCGGCACGGCCACGGAGAGGACCGCCAGCACGCCCAGCGTAGCCAGTCCGGCCATGGCGGCGCGGTTCCGCCCGAGCTGCGCGGCGGCGTCGCGCCAAGGGCTTCTGCCCGCCGCGACCGCGCTCCGCCGGTTCCCGGTCCCGGTTTGCACCTCAGTCATGGCGCACCCGTGGGTCCAGCACTCCGTAGAGCATGTCGACCGCGAGATTGAGGACGATGATGAGGGTGCCGTAGGTGACCACGACGCCCATCACCAGCGTATAGTCGCGGTTGAGGGCGCCCTGGACGAAGTAACGGCCGAGGCCCGGAATCCCGAAGATCTGCTCGATGACCACCGAGCCCGTGACGATGGCCGCGGTGGCCGGCCCGAGGTAGGACACCACCGGCGTCAGCGCGTTCTTGAGGGCGTGGCGGAAGACGATGCGCCGTTCCGTGAGCCCCTTGGCGCGGCCGGTGCGGATGAAGTCGGCGTTCAGCACCTCGAGCATGCTGCCCCGAGACAGCCGGGCGATGTAGGCCACCTGCGGCAGCGCCAGCGAGATCACCGGCAGCAGCAGGTGGCGGATGCCGCCGTCCCCCAGGCCGCCCACCGGCAGCAGGTTCAGGTAGACGCCGATGACCAGCGACAGCAGCGGGGCGACCACGAAATTGGGGACCGCGATGCCGGTCATGGCCAGGCCCATGACCAGGTGGTCCGCCACGGAGTTGCGCCGCCGGGCCGCCCAGGCGCCCAGGCCGACCCCGAAGAGCACCGCCGCCACCATGGCCAGCAGCCCGATCTTGAGCGACACCGGGAAACCGGCGGCGATGAGCTCGGTGACGGTGAAGTCGCGGTACTTGAAAGACGGGCCGAAATCTCCCCGCGCAAGGCCCTTGAGGTAGCGGATGAACTGCTGCGGCAGCGGCTCGTCGAGGTGGTAGACGCGGTTCAGGTTGGCCGAAATTTCAGGCGGGACAACCCGTTCGCGGTCAAAGGGCCCGCCCGGCGCCAGCCGGATCATGAAGAACGCGATGGCGATGATGATGAACAGCGTCGGCAGCGCCGACGCCAACCGCCGTATCACATAGGTCCACAAGGCAGGTCCAGGATCTCCGGTGGGCCTTCCGCGCAGGACCCGGGGATCAGGGCGCGAGCGACAGGTAGCGGGTCGGGTGCACGTCCATGACGTTGTCCTTCCACCCCTTGACCCGCGGGCTCACCAGGTGCTGGGTCGTGTAGTGGTAGATGGGGATGATCGGCATGTCCTTCAGCAGGATGCCCTCCGCCTTCTGCATGAGCTTCGCCCGGACTTCCAGGTCGGTTTCCGTCTCCGCCTTGCGCATGAGGGCGTCGTACTCCGAGCTGTTGTACCCCGCGGGGTTCATGGAGCCGACGCCGCCCTTGAGCAGCTCGAGGAACGTGTTGGCGTCGTTGTAGTCGCCGATCCAGCCGGCCCGGAGCACGTCGAACTGCATCGCGCGGCGGGTCGTGAGATAGACCTTCCACTCCTGGTTGAAGAGCTCTGTCCGGACGCCCAGGGCCTGTTTCCACATTCCCGAGATGGCTATGGCGATGCGTTTGTGGTTGTCGCTGGTGTTGTACAGGATCTGCACCTTCAGAGGGTTCTCCTTCGAGTATCCCGCTTCGGCGTAGAGCTTCTTGGCCCGGGCCAGGCGCTCGGCCTTGGAAAGACCTGCCCACGGCACCTTCGCCCCGGCGTACTGGTTGACCCCCGGCGGCACCCAGGCGTGGGCGGGCACCTCGCCGCCCTTGGTGACCTTGCCGGTGAGGATCTTCCGGTCGATGGTCATGGCCAGTGCGTTGCGCAGTCCCGGCCGGTCGCGAAACGGCGCTTTGGTCAGGTTGAGGGCATAGTAGTAGGTGCCGAGATACGCGGTGTTGTGGAACTGCGCCGGGAGGTTCTTCTCCACCCACGCGATCTGGTCCGGGGGCACGTCGTAGGTGATGTCCAGTTCGCCGCTCCGGAACCGCTTGAGCTCGGTGCTCGCGTTCTCCGTGGGGTGGAAGACCACCGCATCGATACGCACGTTGGCCGCGTCCCAATAGTGCGGATTGCGCTCCACACGGATGTGGCTCTGGGGCACCCATTCGGTCAGGCGGTAGGCACCGTTGGAGACCAGGTTGCCGGCCCGGGTCCACTTGTCTCCGTGGCGCTCCAGCGTCTTGGGATGCACGGGATACGCGTGAGGGTGCGTGAGCATGCCGAGAAAGTAGGGCGTCGGCGCCTTCAAAGTCACCTTCAGGGTGTGCGCGTCGACGGCTTCTGCCCCGAGCCGGTCGAGCTCCTTGATCTTGCCCTTGGTGATCTCCTCGCCGTTGGCGATGGGCCAGAGGATGAAGGCGTAGCCGGAGCCCACCGCCGGATCCACGCCCCGCCTCAACGCGAAGACGAAGTCGTGAGCCGTGACCGGATCGCCGTTGGACCACTTGGCGTCCTTGCGGAGGCGGAAGGTATAGACCTTGCCGGCATCGCTCAGGGCCCAGCTCTCCGCCACCCCCGGGATCAGGGAGCCGTCGGCGGCCTCCGCCACGAGACCCTCGAAGAGGTCGCGCTGGATGCCGGCAGCGGGAACGCCCGACGACTTGTGCACGTCCAGGGTCTCCGGCTCCGCGCCGTTGCCGCGCTGGAGGGTGTTCTTGTCCGCGTGGGCGGAGGAAACGCCCAGCAGCGATACCGCGAAGAGGGTGATGACCAGCGTTCGGGCCAGTGTTCCGAGGCGATGCCTTCCGGACGTTTCAAGCATTTCCCAGGCCTCCCAAGAGTGTGGATGAGAACTTGTGATCGTGTAACAGAAAGGCTAACACAGCGCCCTTCGATGGTCTATTGGAGCTCTTCCCAACCACCCGTCCTGGGCCAACCACCCCCGAGGTAACCACCCGAGGCACCCCCGTCCTGATCCAACCACCCCTGAGCCAACTACGTACGCGTCCCAATCCAACCCCCGTTCGTCCTGAGCCCTTCGACAGGCTCAGGACAGGCGTAGCGAGGCGTAGCCGAGCGAAGTCGAAGGATGAACGCATCCCTCGGCTTCGCACGCGTCGCAGTGGTTGCCGCCTCAGAAGGCAGCCGGCAGCGGATTGGGCGTTCCGGGAAACAGACCGTGTTTGGCGAGGAACTCGATCATGAAGCGGTTGAACAGCCAGGGCTGCTCGATCTGGCAGGCATGGCCGGCGCCGGGCAACACCTTCAACTCGCAACCCGGTATCCGCTCCTGCAGCGCGGCCGCGGTGGGATGGGAATTATCCTCGCTGCCGGTGAGGATGGTCACCGGACAGGCGATGCCCGAGTGATGTCCTTCGGGCTCCGATGCCTGCATTGCCCGGAACTGGTGGAGAATCGTCTCGACGTCCGCGAACTCGTTGCGTTCCGCGAACAGGTTGGCGAAGAAATGCGCCATCGGCGTTACGCGAAACGCCGGGCTCAGATCCTCGAACGTATACGCCCAGCGGTAGCCGATGCCCTTCTTGCCGTACTGGTCGATGCGCCGGGCGGCGAACTCCTTGCCGGGCGTGTAGCCCGTGCCCGACAGGATGATCGCCGGCGTGCGGTCGGGCCGCTGGTGGTACATGTACGGGGCGATGGCCGACCCCACCGAGCAGCCCACCAGGATGGCGTCTTCTCCCGGCACCGCGTCGTCGACGGCCTCCCAGCACGCCTGTGCCATGTCATCCATGGTCAGACCGGCCCCGGCCTTGGGCGACCGCCCATACCCCGGAATGTCGATGGCGATGCACCGGTACCACGTCGACAGATGCGCCATCTGGAAGATCCAGCACGACTGGTCCATCGGGTTGGGATGGACGAACGCCATCACCGGCCCGGTGCGGCCCATGCGTTCGTAGTAGAGCGGTCCTTCAACGTTGTTCGCCA
>JAPOQB010000054.1 GCA_026710965.1 Deltaproteobacteria bacterium
CGTGGGCCGGACCATGACCATCTCCGCGGCGCTGCTGGAGCAGCGCAACCGTGGACGGGTGTTTCTCCAGAGCGCCGATCCCCACGAACTGCCCGGCGTGGATGCCCGGATGCTCGAGCATCCGGACGATGTGGCCGCCGTGGTGGCGACCATGGAATTCCTGGACCTGTTGACCCAGACCGGAGACATGCCCGAGTTCTATGGTCCGCCGATCAATCCCAAGGGCGGCGAGGATTGGGGCCGGTGGGCGCGCTCGGTCCTCGACAGCTATCACCACGCCGCCGGCACCTGCCTCATGGGGCCGGCATCCAACGACATGACGGTGGTGGACGAGCAGCTACGGGTTCACGGCATCGACAACCTGCGGGTCGCCGACGCATCCATCATGCCCACGGTCACACACGCCAACACCAACGTGACCTGCATGATGATCGGTGAGCGCGTGGCGGATTTTATCAAGAGCGGAAGCTAGGATTTCAGGATCTCATCGAGCTGGCCGCTGGCGTCCAGGGCACGCAGGTCGTCGAAGCCGCCGATGAGGTCGCCGTCGATGAAGATCTCGGGGACGGTGTATCTGCCTTGGGAGCGGTCCAGCATCTCGTCGTACTTGTCCGGCTCCAGCTCCACGTCGAACTCGACGAACTCCTGTCCCCTCTCCTCGAGGAGCCGTTTGGCCATCCGGCAATAAGGGCACCAGCCCTTGCTATAGATTTCGACGGTTGCCATGGCACCTGGTCCCCCCGCGGGCGCCGGATCAGGTCAACTCGAACACCGGCAGCTTGATGTCCGGGTCCTCCGTCTCCATGAAGGTGACGGTGACCGGGGCGCCAAGCGCCACCTGGTCGCGGTTGTCGCCGACGATACGCGTAACCATGCGCACGCCCTCGTCCAACTCCACCTCGGCGACGCAGATGGGAACCTCGTCCATGAAGGCCCGGTTCCGGGGCACGCGGCAAAGCGAAAACGTGTGCACCTTGCCCTTGCCGCTCACCGGCACCCATTCCATGTCGCTGCCGAGACAGCCGGTGCAGACGGCCCGGGGGAAGAACTGGAGCACGCCGCAGGCGCGGCACTTCTGAAGCCGCAACTCTCCCTTGGCGGCTGCCGCCCAGTACTCGCGGTCGATGGAATTGACGGCGGGGAGACTCTTGCCGGCCCTCAGGACCTCCTCTCCCGGATCAGCGCTGCCGGGGGGGTGGGGGTTCGCGCCTCGGACAAACCGCCGGCGCCCGGGGCGGCCCCGCCGCCTTCCCCCTGCCGCTCTTCGGCCTCGCCGCGCAACTGCCGCAGGGCTTCCACCACGTGCAGCATGCCTCCGGCCAGACCCGCCTGACCCACCGAGATCTCGCCGCCGCCGGTGTTCACGGGGAAATCGCCGCCGAAGGTCAGGTCGTGGTCGTCGACGAACGGTCCGCCCTGCCCCTTGGCGCAGTAGCCCAGGTCCTCGAGCTGCATCATCACCGCGATGGGGTAGTCGTCGTAGATGGCCAGGAGGTCGATGTTGTCCCGGCTCATTTCCGAGAACAGGTGCTCGCCCACTACGCTCATGCCGGTGACGGTCTTGTTCGGCAGCATGTTGGAGGCCTGGAAGCCGATCTTCTCGGCATCCGTCACCAGGTAGACGGGTTTGTCGGTGATCTGTTTCGCCCGCTCTTCCGAGGCCACCACCACGCACTCGCCGCCCGAGCACGGCATCACGCAGTCGAACAGCCGGATGGGGTCGGAGATCAAACGCGAGTTCAGGTAATCGTCAATGGTCATGGGCGCGCGCAGGAGCGCCTGGGGATTGGGGCCGGCGTTGTAACGCTGACTGACGGCGATCTTGCCGATCTGCTCCAGGGTGGTGCCGTACTCCTCCATGTGGCGGCGCTGCACCAGCGCGAACAGCGTGTTGGGGCCGCCGTAGCCGTAGACGTCGACGTAGTTGGCCCGCTGATACTCCAGCACCCGCTGATGGGCCACGTTCTTGTCGAAGGCGTTGCCGGCGACGATGAAGGCCACGTCCAGGTAGCCCGCCTCGATGGCGTCCGCCGCGCGCCGTATGGCGCACACGGCGCCGGCGCCGCCGCAGTCGCCGTTCAGCACCCAGTCCAGCTCCAGGCCCAACTGCTCGGCCACGTAGGGCGAGTAATCGGGGCTGGCCTGGGTCACCATGGAAAAGCCGTTGATCTCTTTCTTGGTGAGGCCGGTCTGCGCCATGGCGTTCTGCATCGCCTCGGCGTAGTACGACAGCAGCGGCCGTTCGGACTTCCGCGAGTATTCCGTCGAGCCGTAGCCGACGAGACATACCTTCTTTCTCAGCATAAGGGCTTTCCTTCCGCGTTAGAGCTCGTCGAAACAGTGCCCGCGGGTCAGATCATCAGGTCGCCGCCGTTGACCAGCATGGTCTGTCCGGTGATGTAGGCGGCCTTGTCGCTGGCGAGAAAGGCGACGGTGTTGGCGATGTCCTCGGGCTCGGCGATGCGCCCCAGGGGCACCTGGGCCCCTCGTTGTCGCATGGATTCCTCGGAGCGGTGCTGGCGCGGCATGTCGGTGTTGGCGGTACCCGGCGCGACGGCGTTCACGGTGATTCCGTGGGGCGCCACCTCCCGCGCCAGGCCGCGGACGAAACCCAGCGTGCCGGCCTTGGAGGCCGCGTAGTGGGAGTGGCCGGCCTGCCCCTTGTAGGCGATGGCCGACGCCGTGCAGACGATGCGTCCGCTTCCCTGCCGCTTCATCGCCGGAACGAACGCGCGGGCGCACAGGAACTGGCCGCCGACGTTGACATCCAACACCCGGTCCCACTCCTCCTCCGGCATCTCCACCACCAGGGAGCGGGGGTACATGCCGGCATTGGCAATCAGGATGTCCACGCGGTCCCAACGGCCGAGGGCGCGGTCGCGCAACGTCTCCACCGACGCCTCGTCGGCCACGTCCACCTGCACCGCCAGCGCCTCTGCGCCCGCCTGCGCGACCTCCGCCGCAACCGCTTCGGCGGTTTCCAGGTTCATGTCCGCCACCACCACATTCGCTCCCGCGCGCACCAGGGCCAGGGTGATGGCGCGGCCGAGGCCCTGCCCTCCCCCCGTGACCACGGCGACCTTTCCTTCAAGTGTCATGATCCGGTTCCCCTTCTCTATTCGAACCGTGATTAACCCGCTTGGGAAGCCTTGTCAAATCGCCGCGGCAGTGAGCCCCCTGCTCCGGAGGCGCTGGGAGAAAGAGCCTTGGCATCCGCGCGGCAATGCCCTATACAAGTGACGGAACCATGCTGCCGCCGTTGCCAAAGGACCCTTTGCTCGCGCAATGCCGGAAGATGCTCCTCATCCGGCACTTCGAGGAACGCCTCATCGGCCTTCACCATGAGGGGCGTTTCCGTGGTCACTACCACGTCTACATCGGGCAGGAAGCCACCGGCGTCCCGGCCATTTCGTTGCTCCAGCCCGACGACATGCTGTTCTCCACTCACAGAAACCACGGCCACATCCTCGCCCGGGGCGGCGACCCGGGGCGTCTGCTGGCCGAGATCCTGGGGCGGCGGGACGGCTACAACCGGGGCAAGGGCGGATCGTTTCACACCAGTCCCCGGGAGTTGGGTTTTCTCCAGTGTTCCGGCGTGGTGGGCGGCATCCTCCCGCTGGGCACCGGCGCGGCCTACGCCGCCAAGAGCCGTGCCGGCGGACAGATCGCCGTATGCCTGTTCGGCGACGGCGCGCTCGAAGAAGGCGCCATTCCCGAAGCCTTCAACCTGGCCTCCCTGTGGAAGCTGCCGGTGCTCTACCTGTGCGAGAACAACGGCAAGTACGGCGCCGGCAACGCCGTGGGGGCGGCGCAGTCCTCCACCATGGCGGTGTACCCGCTGACCGACCTCCCCCAGGCGTACAAGATTCCCGCGATACAGATAGACGGCACCGATACCGGCGTGGTTCACGAGGCGCTGGCAGAGAGCATCGACGCCATCCGTGCGGGCGACGGTCCTCGGTTCATCGAAACCCAAACCGTCCGGTGGCCCGGCAGCGAGACCAACTGGCCGGTGGTCAAGGCGCCCACGACCGTGGAGCTGGCCTGGGCGGTGGACGACGTACCCGAGGATGTGCGGAACTGGTATCGGGACAGCGATCCGGTGCTGCGATTCATGCGCGAGTTGGTGGCAGCGGGGCACGCGGACAGGGACGAGCTCGAAGCGCTGAACCGGTCGGTGGTGGAGCAGATCGCCGCGGCCGTGGATTTCGCGTTCGACAGTCCCTACCCCGAGCTCGAGGAAGCGGAGACCGACGTGTTCGCCGACCCGCTGTCTCCGGTCAGGTAACGAAGGCCATGCGGCAACTGGCATACCACGAGGCAAAGCTCGAAGCGCTCCGCGAGCTCATGGAGGAGGACGACCGGGTTCACCTGATCGGCGGCACCTTCTTCAGCCTGAGCCCGCATCGGCTGGGCTTCGCGGCCATCGAGAAGGCCTACCCGGACCGCGTGGCCGCGCCGCCGATATCCGAGCTGGGCTTCTGCGGCCTCGCTACCGGCGCGGCCATGGCGGGCCTGAGGCCGGTGGTGGATATCACCACCGGCAGCTTCCTGTTCGAGGCCTGGCCCCAGGTGTGCAACGAAGCGGCCAACGCTCTCTACATGTCCGGCGGGCAGGTCCGGGCTCCGGTGGTGTTCCATATGCTCCACGGCCTCCGCGGCGGGGGCGCGGCCCAGCATTCCGGCAGCCCCCAGGCCATGCTGTGGAATTGTCCGGGCCTGGAGATCGTGCTGCCGTC
>JAPOQB010000053.1 GCA_026710965.1 Deltaproteobacteria bacterium
CGGGCGGGCTTGTCGGGGTAGCCCGTGGTGGCGATGATGCCGGCCTCGCCCTGGATCAGCAGGTCGTAGGCCTTGACGTCCCGGTAGGGGCCGTCCTGGCCGTAGCCGGATAGGGAGCAGTAGATGAGGCGTGGGTTGAGCTCGTGGAGGGTCTCCCAGCCCAGCCCCACGCGCTCGGCCACTCCCGGGGCATAGTTCTCGAAGAAGACGTCGGTTGTTTGCGCGAGCTTGTGGAGGACCTCCAGGCCCTGGGGCTTCTTGACGTCCACCGTGAGGCTCCGTTTGTTGCGGTTGAGCCACACGTAGCCGGACGACAGCCCCTTCACCGCCGTGTCCCAGTGGCGGATCAGGTCGCCCACGCCCGGGCGCTCGATCTTGATGACCTCGGCCCCCATCTCTCCCAGCAGGCCGGTGCCGAAGGGGCCCGCGAGCACCTGCTCGAAGGCCATGACCCGCACGCCGCTCAGCGCCAGATCGCTATCACTCACCGTCGACGATCTCCGGGAAGATGTCCCGTCGGGGAGCGAACTCCTTGCGCCAGACCATGACGCTGCGGGCGTAGTCGATGACCACCTTGCCCTCCTGCTGGACGCCACGGGTGCGCACCTTGACGATTCCCCATTGGGGCTTCGACCGGGAGTCGCGCTTCTCCAGCACCTCGGACTCGGAGTAGAGGGTGTCGCCGGCGAACAAGGGGTTGGGCAGCGTGATCTGGTCCCAGCCCAGGGCGAAGCCGTTCTCGCTCACGTCCGCCACCCCCATGCCGGCCACGATGGCCAGGGTGAGGGCGCTGTTGATCAGGCACTTCCCGAACTCGGTGCGCTTCCCGTACTCGCTGTTGAAGTGGATCTGGTTGGTGTTGTTGGTGAGCAGCGTGAACCAGATGTTGTCGTTCTCCGTCACCGTGCGCCCGACCCGGCACCGGTACACGTCGCCGACGTTGAAGTCCTCGAAATAGCGGCCTTCCCAGCCCTTTACGACTGCCATGGGCAAATCTCCTTCCGTAGGTCGGGTTAGCCGAAGGCGTAACCCGACGCGGCATCGCCGTCCGGTGTCGGATTACCTTCGCCAATCCGACCTGCGCCGGCTACCGTCGTACCGCGACAGGGTAGCACAGGCCGCCCCGAAGATTGAGAACCCCGCCGGTGGTCACCGCGCCTTGAACACGATGTCGCCGAAGTAGGCGGTCGCCGATTCCTGCGTGTTGTCCGTATCGGTCATCACGGCCACGCCGGAGACCCGCGGCGGGTCGCCGCCGAACGCCTTTCGATAGTCTTCGACCAGATTCCGCGATTCGCTCACCCACCGGCCTGCCTTTTCCCCACCGCTCTCCAGAACGATCATCATCACCTGGTCGGTGTAGGGATTGGGGACGACCGTTCCCACCGGGCTCTTGCTTTCCCAGATGTAGGTGATGGCGCCCATGGGCGGGTATTCGCCGCGGGCCATCCGGATCGCCTCGTACTTGGCCCGCTCGAAGAAACCCACCTTGCCGGGGTCGTACTTGAATGTCACGTACAGCCGGGCCGGGTAGTCGTCGCCGTCCTTCCGGGTGACGTCGCCTTTCTTGAGGACGTTCGCCACCTTCCAGCGCCACTCGATGACCGGATAGCGCATCGGGTCGATGTCGACGGCCCGCACCAGCCCCGAAGCCGAGCCCCGGCTCACCGCCTTCACGGCCACGGTGCCGTTGTCGTTTACCAGCGAGTATTCCGTATGTTTCTCGATCTTCTCGAAGGTGAGGGGTTCCCAGGAGTCCGGGAAGGCGCCGCCGGCCTTGGCGGCGGAGAATTTGCCGACCTCGAGCGTAGTCGTATCCTGCGCGCCGGGGGTCGCCGTCAGGTTTAGCACCAAAGCCATTCCAGCGGAGGCAACGAAGAGAAACCGACGACTCGCGCGGTTCGTCACGCTACCCATCGAGTCCTTGGATTGCAGGCCGTGACGCTGAATTCCCCTGTTCGTTCCAACCCTTTGGCTGTCACAGGTCAGCGGCTCCTGTACACGTCGCGGCGATGGCCGACTTTGACGACAACGACGAGTGATTCGCTATCCTTGACTTCATAGATGATCCGATAGGCGCCTTGCCTGATCCGGTACCGTTGCTGACCGGGCAGTTTCTCTACGCCGTTGGGACGGGGTTCCGAGGCGAGCCCGCGTATGCGTGACAGAATTCTCGCAATGTCCGGTGTGGAGATACGACGGAGGTCCTTCGCGACGGACTGTTTGAAGACGACCTCAAAGCCGGCCATGGGCCTTGAGGTCGTTCAACAGTTCTTCGAAGGACAACGTCGGTTCGGACGCCCGCTCATCAAAGGCCGAAACGTCTTCCTGATCTTCCCGCAAGGCCTCGCGGACCGCTTGATTTACCAAAGCGGAAACGGACCGTTTGGTCGCTGTTGCCTTGAATCTCAAAGCCTGGTGAAGATCGGAGTCCAAGTAGATGGTCGAGCGTTTTACGGCTTGATTCATTTTGCGAAACCTCCGATTCAAATGTTATCGGGTCGAGACCTCGTACCGCAAGCCGTAGCCGGGTGAAATTGGCATTCGTGACTTCCACTCTGTATAGTACCGCACACCCATGATGGATTTCACCCCTACCGAGGACCAGGTGCAGCTCCGGGAGGAGATCCGCAAGGTCTGCCAGGACTATTCCGATGCGTATTGGCGTGACGTCGATGCCCGTAACGAGTATCCGGAGGCGTTCGTGCGCAAGCTCACGGAGCTGGGCTGGCTGGCGGCGCTGATCCCCGAGGAGTACGGCGGCATCGGCCTGGGGATCACCGAGGCCAGCATCATCC
>JAPOQB010000588.1 GCA_026710965.1 Deltaproteobacteria bacterium
ACCTCCTGCATCTTGGAGTCGACAGTGCTTTTCAGATAGTCTAACGACGAGTCCATCGCCTGGCGGGAGAAGACACGAGGGAAGGGGGTTCCATGAAACGTTTGATTGCATTCTTGATGGCGTTGCTGGTGTCGCCTCTTTTATTTGCCGCACACGCCGCCGACACTGGCGCCGGCATACCCAACCCGCTCCGCATCGGCAGCGAAGGGGCCTATCCGCCGTTCAACGTCGTCGATCAGTCCGGGCAGCTCAAGGGCTTCGACATCGACATCGCGCTGGCGCTCTGCGAGCGTTTGAAGGTCGAGTGCAAGCTGGTGGCGCAGGACTGGGACGGCATCATCCCCGCGCTTCTGGGCGGGAAGTACGACGCCATCGTGGCGAGCATGTCGATCACCGCCGAGCGCAAGAAGGTCATCGGCTTCACCGACAAGTACTACAGCAACAAGGTGCGCTTCGTGGCCGCCAAGGACGGCGGCTTCGATCCCGGAAATCTCGCCGGCAAGACCATCGGCGCCCAGCGTGCCACGATCGCGGCGAGCTGGCTCGAGAAGAATGCCGGCGGCGCGAAGATCAAGCTGTACGACACCCAGACCAACGCGTATCTGGACCTGGCCGCCCGCAGGCTCGACGCCATATTCGCCGACGGCCTCGTCCTTCACGAATGGCTCAAGACCAGGGATGGCGCCGGTTTCGTGCTGGTGGGCAAGGCCTACGAACTGGACGAGGGCATCGGCATCGCGGTGCGTAAGGAGGATGACGCGCTGCGGCAGCGGCTCAACGCCGCCTTGGCGGCGATCATCGCCGACGGCACCTACGCCCGGATCAACGCGCGGTACTTCCCCTTCAGCATCTACTAGTGTTGCGGTCCGCCGAAGCCCGATACCCGTAGGGGCGGGTTTCAACCCCGGCGCTACACGGTGAACCGCGCCCGGCAAGGGCAACACCGACCACAACAAGAGGCAACCGGATGAACGGGGACCCGGGGGTGCTGCACGGCTTCGGCGCCCAGCTTGCGGCGGGAACGCTGGTGACCGCAGGGCTGGCCCTCGCCTCTCTCGCCGGCGGCCTGCTGCTGGGCATCGCGGGGGCCGCGGCGCGGATGTCCCGCCGCCGGCCGCTGCGTGCCGCCGCCCTCGGCTATACCACCGCGGTGCGCGGCGTGCCGGAGCTCCTGGTGGTGCTGATCGTCTACTTCGGCGCTTCCGCCGCCATCGGACGCGTGGCCGCGCTGTTCGGCGTCACCGGCTTCTACGAGTTGAATCCCTTCCTCGCGGGCGTATCGGCCCTGAGCCTCACCTTCGGCGCCTACGCCACCGAGGTGCTGCGCGGAGCGTTTCTGGCCGTGCCGCCGGGGCAGGCCGAAGCGGCCCGCGCCCTGGGCCTCACCCGGGTGCAGGCGTTTCGCCACGTGCTGCTGCCGCAGGTGTGGCGCAGCGCGCTGCCGGGGCTGGGCAACCTGTTCCTGGTGCTGCTCAAGGATACCTCCCTGGTGTCGGTGGTGGGCCTGGACGAACTGATGCGCAAGAGCGCCATCGCGGTCAGCTACACGCGGGAGCCGTTCACCTTCTACTTGTCCGCGGCGCTCATCTACCTCGCCATGACCGCGTTCTCCATGGCGGGCATACAGGCGCTGGAGCGGCGCACGGCCCGCGGCATGGAGCGCTCGGGATGATGGCGGAACTGTCAGGCATGGTCGCGGAGAACCTGCCCCAACTGCTTTCGGGGGCCTGGCTCACCATGCAGCTCGTGGCGCTGGCAATGGTTGCGGGCACCGCGCTGGCCTTGCCGCTGGCGGTCATGCGGACATCCCGGCACGGCTGGCTCCGGGCGCCGGCCTGGGGTTACGTGTTCTTCTTCCGGGGCACGCCCCTGCTGGTGCAGATCTTTCTTGTCTACTACGGGCTGGCACAGTTCGCGGCGGTCCGCGACGGCTTCCTGTGGCCGGTGCTGCGCGAGCCTTACTGGTGCGCGGTGATTGCCTTCGCCCTGAATACCGCCGCCTACACCGCCGAGGTCGTCCGCGGCGGGATGCTGGCGGTGCCGCCCGGGGAGCGGGAGGCGGGGCGGGCGCTGGGACTTTCCCGCTGGCAGGAGCTGCGGCTCATCGTCCTGCCCCGGGCCGTGCCGTCGGCGCTGCCGGCCTACGGCAACGAACTGATCCTGATGCTCAAGGGCAGCGCCCTGGCCAGCACCATCACCCTGCTCGACCTCACCGGCGTGGCGCGCACGCTCATCGCCCGCACCTACCTCGCCGTGGAGCTCTTCGCCGTGGCCGGTTTGATCTACCTCCTGCTGACCCTGTTGATCGTGCGCGGCGTGCGCCTGTTGGAGCGGCGCTGGACCGTTCCCCACCAGCGGCTCGAAACCGTGCCGGCCACCCGCCACGGCGACCTGCTGTCGTGAGGACGGCTATTCGGAGGCACCCCTGTAGCAGCCCTGTCGCCAGGAGAGATGGGCAATTTGAATGAAATCCATTCACGTCGTGAATGATTTCCATCCTGCAACCCCGCCCAGACGAATCCCCTTGACGCAGGTCGAGCGGAGACGATAAGGACCATAGGGCAACGTAGGCGCGAACATTTGTTGGGAGCTTCCGATGTCCAACGGGACAGGTGCCGAAGCAGCAACCATAACGGGGCTTGGCCGAGTCGGCGGCGTGTTCGCCTCGGTCCGTGACTGGCTCGTCCGGTTTTCCGAAAACCGCATGGCCGTGGCGGGGTTCCTGTTCGTCTCCTTCGTCTTTATCGTGGCGGCCTTCGCGCCCCAGATCGCCTACTACGACCCCGACGAAGTGGACCTGACGGCGCGTTTGGTGCCGCTATCCGCTGACCATCCCTTCGGCACGGACACGTTCGGGCGCGATATCTTCTCACGCGTGGTCTACGGCGCCCGCATCTCGGTCATCGCCGGGCTCGGCTCCGTCACCCTGGCGCTGGCGGTGGGGGTGTTCCTGGGCGCGGTGTCCGGCTTCGCCGGAAGGGCCCTGGACAACGTGCTGATGCGGATCATGGACGCGGTGATGGCGTTCCCGGGACTTCTCCTGGCCATCGCCCTGATGGCCGCGCTGGGGGCGTCCCTCACCAACGTGTGCATTGCCCTGGCCATTCGCTACACGCCCAATTTCGCCCGCCTGGTCCGGGCCTCGGTGCTCAAGGAGCGCGAGAAGGAATACGTGGAAGCGGCCATGGTGCAGGGGGAATCCAACCTTCGGGTGCTGTTCCGGCAGATCCTGCCCAACTGCATGGCTCCGGTGCTGGTGCAGGGGACCCTGGACTTCGCCCACGCCATCATCGCCGAGGCGTCCCTGAGCTTCCTGGGCATCGGCGTGCCGCCGCCCACCCCGAGCTGGGGCAGCATCCTGCACGCGGCCCGCTCCATCATGGAGTTCTACCCCTGGGCCGCCATCTTCCCGGGGCTGGCCATCTGCTTTTCGGTGCTGGGCCTCAATCTTCTGGGGGACGGACTGCGCGACGTCCTGGACCCGCGTTTGAGCGAGGAGAGGTCCGGCAGTGCCTGAACCGCTTCTGGACGTCCGGGACCTGGAGACCCGCTTCTTCCTCCGCAAGGGAATCCTCACCGCTGTGGACCGGGTGTCGTTCCAACTGGAAGAGGGGCAGACTCTGGGCATCGTGGGCGAAACCGGTTCGGGGAAGAGCGTGCTGGCGCTATCGCTCATGCGGCTCGTGCCGCAGCCGCCGGGCAGGATCACCCACGGGCAGATCCTGTTCAAGGGCGAGGACCTGCTGACCAAGACGGAACCGGAGATGCGCTCCTACCGCGGCAGCCGCATCTCCATGATTTTCCAGGAACCCATGGTGGCGTTGAACCCCGCCTACACCGTCGGCGACCAGGTGGCGGAGGGGTACGTGATCCACGAGGGCGTGCGCAAGAAGGAAGCCTACGAGCGCGCTGCCGACATGCTCAACAAGGTGGGGATCCCCAATCCCAGGGAACGGCTCGGCAGCTATCCGCACGAGTTCAGCGGCGGCATGCGCCAGCGCGTCATGATCGCCATCGCGCTGGCGTGCAACCCGGACCTGCTGATCGCCGACGAGCCCACCACCGCCCTGGACGTGACCATCCAGGCCCAGATCCTGGACCTGCTTCGGGAGTTGCTGGAGCAGTTGGGCAAGTCGCTGATCTTCATCACTCATGACTTGGGCGTAGCCGCGGTGCTGTGCGACCACATCGCGGTGATGTACGCCGGCAACATCGTGGAGCTGGCGGACCGGAAGTCCATCTTCGAAAACCCGCTCCACCCCTATACCCAGGGGCTCCTGCGGGCGCTGCCGCGCCGGGGCGAGCGCGAACGGCTGCTGGACCCCATACCGGGCGTGGTGTGCAACCTGCTGGACCCGCCCGCCGGCTGCAACTTCCGGCCCCGGTGCGACCAGGCCTTGGACGTGTGCGCGAGCGAAGATCCCCGCCTCGCCCTGGTCAAGAGCCGGCAGGTGGCCTGCCACCTCTACCCGGCTTGAGGACGTCATGCGGGAAGAACTCCTCAGAGTCGACGATCTGGCGAAGTATTTTTCCATGACTTCATTCTTCTCGCTCTTCGGCGGCAAGGGCGCGGAGCTCAAGGCGGTGGACGGGGTCAGCTTTTCCATCGACAAGGGCGAAACCTTCGGATTGGTGGGTGAGAGCGGCAGCGGCAAGTCCACCACGGCCCGGCTGATCACCCGGCTGGTGGACGCCACACGGGGGAAGGTGCATTTCGAAGGGCAGGATCTCCTGGAGATGCCCCGCTCCGCGTTCCACAAGTTCCGCCGCCGCATCCAGATGGTGTTTCAGGATCCCTACACGTCACTGAACCCACGCATGCGGGTGCGGGACATTCTCGGCAACCCGGTCAAGCTCCACAACATCGTCCCCACCAATCAGGTGGGAGACCGGGTGGTGGAACTTCTGGAGCTCGTGGGCCTCCAGGCGGAGCACCGGGACCGCTACCCCCACGAGTTCAGCGGCGGACAGCGGCAGCGCATCAGCATCGCCCGGGCCATGGCGCTCGAGCCCGACCTGATCATCGCCGACGAGGCGGTGTCGGCCCTGGACGTTTCGGTGCGCGCCCAGATCCTCAACCTGTTCCGGCAACTGCAGCGGACCAAGGGGTTGACCTACCTGTTCATCGCACACGACCTGAGCGTCGTGGACTATTTTTGTGAACGCGTCGCGGTCATGTACGGCGGCAAGATCGTCGAGGTGGGCGCGGTGGAGGAACTCTTCAACAAGCCGGCCCATCCATACACGGAAGCGCTGGTGTCGGCCATCCCCGAGCCCGACCCCAGCCGGGAGTTCCGGCCCCGCGTGCTGCACGGCGAGATGGTCAATCTGATCGACCGGCCGCCGGGGTGCGTGTTTTACGGCCGCTGCCCCATCGCCGAGCCGGTGTGCGGCGAGGTGGAACCGCCGCTGGAGCGTAAGTCGGGCGGGCGCCAGGTGGCCTGCCACCTGCGCTAGAAGGAAGAATCGCGGTGCGCCAGTACATCATCAACCGCCTGCTGGTCCTCATACCGGTGCTCTTCCTGGTGTCGGTGATCGTGTTCTCCCTGCTGCACATGATCCCGGGAGACCCGATAGACTTCATCTTCGCCACGGAGGACCTCAGCGACCCGACCGTTCGTGCCGATTTCGAAAAGATCCTCGGCCTCGACAAGCCGCTGTACGTGCAGTACCTGTTGTGGATCGGCAAGGTCCTGCTGGGCGATTTCGGCGAGTCGATCCACTACCACCGGTCGAACCTGGAATTGATCGCGGAACGTTTCCCGGCGACCATCCTGCTGACCATATTCGCCACCATCGTCTCCATCCTGATCTCCATCCCCGCCGGGGTCATCGCCGCCATCCGGCGCAACACGGCCAGCGACTACACCGCCATGTCCTTCGCGTTGCTGGGCATCTCGATCCCGAACTTCTGGCTGGGCATCCTGCTGATTCTCGCCTTCAGCCTTTATTTGCCCATCCTGCCGGCGTCCGGGTACCAGGCCTCCTTCACGGCCCCCTTGACGACGTTGTCCTATCTGATCCTCCCCTCCATCACCCTGGGCACGGGCATGGCCGCCATCGTCGCGCGCATGACCCGTTCGGAGATGCTGGAGGAAATCGGCAAGGAGTACGTGCGCACGGCGCGGGCCAAGGGTCTGGCCGAGCGGCGGGTGATCTTCAAGCATACGCTCAAGAACGCGCTGGTGCCGGTCATCACGGTCATCGGCCTCCAGTTCGGCCGGCTGCTCGGCGGCACCGTCATCGTCGAGCACGTGTTCGCCTGGCCCGGGGTGGGCAGCCTGGTGGTGGGGGCGGTCTACAGCCGCGACTATCCGCTGGTGCAGGCGCTCATCCTGGTTTTCGCGGTGATATTCGTGACGGTGAACTTCTTCGTGGACATCCTGTACAAGTACGCCAACCCCAGAATCACGCTGGAATGAGGAATGGGTTTGACCACCAGGGTCAAAATGTGTGATGGGATTTACTTCGATCCAAAGTGAACGGAACCGAGCCAACAAGGAGGAAACCGATGAGTAGGAGACTTTTTCTTTCATTTGCCGCGTTGCTACTGACGTTCGGCTTGACCGCGCCCAACGACGCGGCGGCCCAGAAGTACGGCGGCACCCTGACCCTCGGCATGTACGCCGATCTGCATACCCCGGACCTGCACCGCACCGTCGGCAACCCCACGGCACAGATGGGCGTTCTCGTGGCGGAGAGCCTGGTGGACTATGACGAGAAGTGC
>JAPOQB010000052.1 GCA_026710965.1 Deltaproteobacteria bacterium
GTGCTGATGCTCGCCGCCTGTGGCGGAGGCGGCGGCAGTCCGACACCCGCCGGCGGCGAACTTGATCGGTTGCGCTCGGATCCGAGGGTGGTGCGGCTACAAGGCATCGTCGACCGGTCCGACGCGTTGCTCGTCCCCAGCAACCACATCCACTACACGATCACCGCCCAAGGACAGACCGTCAGCGAGCGCCTGGTGGAGAGAATGTCCTGCGCCGGACCGCGCTGTGTCGCGGAGGACGGCACGGAAACCACCGTGGGGGATCTGATCGACTTTGAAGATCCTTTCGCGGACATCGGCTCGACGGAGGTGGACCTCGGCTCGAGGAGCGGGTTTGACACCATCGCCGCGACGGGCGACCTCGACATCGAGGTGGACGCCGCTGACGTCAGCCTGGCCGCGGACCTCGCCGTGACCAGCTACGGGTTCTGGGGGGAACACGGCTTTGCGGCGGTGCAGCTCTTGGCCGCCCCCTTGTCCGGGCAGGTCAATGGAGCTCCCTATCACGGCAAAGCCAGCTACGCTGCCGCCTTTGCCGTGGGTGACGCCACTGGCACAAACCCCGTCGGTATGGGGAGCGCCACTTGGAGAGGTATTGCCGAAGCGGCCTCCACCCGCACGTTCGAGAGGCGCCAAGGGACCGCGACCGTCACTGTCGCGGACTTGTCCCGGCCTCGCGTGAGCGTCGGAATCGCCGTCCCCGGGCATGCCATCGATGCGCCTGCTTGGGCCGATATGCCGCTCGCGGGTGGCCGCTTCGCCGCCGGGACCGCGGGCACGGACTACCTGGAAGGGAACTTCCACGGCCCGGACCATGGCGAGACTTACGGTGTCTTCGATACCGGGGCCTACATCGGAGGGTTTGGAGCGAAACGGGACCGTTGAACCGGAGCCTCTCCAACCCCAGAGAAAGTTTCCCATAAGTGTTCGGGAAGCAAAAAACGGAAGACAGCGCTTGATTCCCAGGTAACAAATAGCCGTGTCATCGGATGGGCTACTATCAATAGTTCCCCAAGAAATACTGGGGAAGTCTTTCAAAGGAGGCGTGTGATGAGAAATTCGCTACGTGGGTTTTCGGTCGGCCTCGCGGCCGTTGTGCTGATGTCGGCATCCCTGGCATCGGCGGGAACGCTTGACGACGTGCGCAAGCGCGGGCATCTGATTTGCGGCATCAACACCGGTCTGGTGGGCTTCGCCGCGCCGGACGACAAGGGCGTGTGGAAGGGCTTCGACGTGGACGTGTGCCGGGCGGTGGCCGCCGCGGTATTCGGCGACGCCAACAAGCTCAAGTACAAGCACCTCACCGGCAAGACGCGCTTCACCGCGCTGCGTTCGGCCGAAATCGACATGCTGTCGCGGAACACCACCTGGACCTTCAGCCGGGATGTTGACCTGCAGCTCACCTTCGTGGGCGTGAACTACTACGACGGCCAGGGCTTCATGGCCCCCAAGAAGCTCGGCGTCAAGTCCGCCAAGGACCTCGCCGGCGCGTCGGTCTGCATCCAGACCGGCACCACCACCGAGCTGAAC
>JAPOQB010000051.1 GCA_026710965.1 Deltaproteobacteria bacterium
CTGGCGGAGCTGGCGCGAGCCCACTCCCAGGGAGCGGGCGCCAGCGAGGGCGGTGACATCGGCTGGGTCAAAGCCAAGAGCCTTCCCGAGCCCCTCGCGCGGGTCGCCGCCACCCTCGAGAAGGGAGAGATCAGCCAGCCGGTCCGCACCAGCCTGGGATATCACCTGGTCAGGACGGAAGACCGGAAGGGCGGCGAACGGCTGCAGTTTGCGGCGGTTTCCGAGCGGGCGCGGGACGAGCTCTACAACAAGACCCTCGAGGAAAGATTCGCCAAGTGGCTCAAGACCGATCTGCGAAAAAAGCACCGGGTGGAAGTCAAGCTTGACGGGTATGCGTTCGAGGCGCAGCAGGCCCAGAGGGGCACGGTCGGCAGCCTGGTGGCCTCGGCCACGGTAGGCGAGGAAGAGAAGAGCTTCTGGGACTACCTCAACCCGGTGACATACATTTATCAAGAGGAAATCATACCGGACACGACGGGCGCCGTCGGCGACCGCAAGCGAGTCAAGCTGTTCGGGATTCCGCTGTTCACCACCGAAGCCGGCGATGACGACGACGTGCCCCTGGGCCAGCCCATCGAACCCGGTACACCGGCACCCTGAATCCCCATCCGTTCCCACTGATCAACCGCCATCGCCATGTCCAAACCCGTCGTGGCCGTAACCATGGGCGATCCTTCGGGCATCGGGCCCGAGGTGGTCGTCAAGGCGGCCCGCGACGCGGCCGTGCGGCGCGCCTGCCGCATGGTGATCGTGGGCGACGCGGCCGTGCTGGAGCGCGCCCACGCACCCCGGTGGCCGGCCTTCGAGTCCGCCTCGGCCGCCGCCGATGCTCCCGTGCTGCTGGAATCCATCACCCGCCTGAAGCCCGCCGAAACCCGTCCCGGGCGGCCCGCCAAGGCCGGCGGCGACGCATCCTATCGTTATATCCTCAGGGCGGTGGAGCTCATCGACGCCGGCGGCGCCGATGCCATGGCCACGGCGCCCATCAGCAAGAAGTCCCTCAACGACGCCGGCCACCACTGGCCCGGGCACACCGAGCTGCTGGCCGACCTCACACGCGCGCCGGACGTCCGCATGATGCTGTACGGGTCGCGCCTGAGAGTGGTGCTGGTCACGGTGCATCTGCCACTCACGGAAGTGGCCGCGGCGTTGACCCGAAAACGCGTCCGCACCACCATCGAGTTGACCCACCGGTCACTGCGCCAGTGGTTCGGAATGGCGGAGCCGCGGCTAGCGGTGGCCGCGCTCAACCCCCACGGGGGTGAGGACGGTATGTTCGGCCAGGAGGAGCGCAGGGTGATCCGGCCCGCGGTGCGGGACTGCTCGGAGCGGGGCATGCGCGTCACCGGCCCGGTTCCCGCCGACAGCCTGTTCCACCGGGCCGTGGCCGGGGAGTACGATGCCGTCGTGTGCATGTATCACGACCAGGGACTCGGGCCCTTCAAGCTGCTGCACTTCACGGACGGCGTCAATCTGACCCTGGGCCTGCCGCTCGTCCGGACCTCGGTGGACCACGGCACCGCCTACGACATCGCCGGCAAGGGCGTGGCCGACGCCCGCAGCATGAAGCAGGCGATCCTGCTGGCGGCGAAGCTGGCGCGGCGGGCCCCACGCGGGCTTTCATGAACATCGTCGTCAAGGGCGCCCGCGTCCACAACCTCAAGAACGTCGACGTCGAGATCCCCCGCAACCGGCTCGTGGTGATCACCGGGGTTTCCGGTTCCGGCAAATCCTCGCTGGCCTTCGACACGGTCTACGCCGAGGGGCAGCGGCACTACATGCAGTCCCTGTCCACGTACGCGCGCCAGCTGCTCAACCCGCTGGCGCGGGCCGATGTGGATTCCATTCAAGGGCTTTCTCCGGCCATCGCCGTGCCGCAACGCCGCTTCCACGAGAACCCCCGGTCCACGGTGGGGACGCTGACGGAGATACACGATCACCTGCGGCTGCTGTTCACCCACGTGGGCCGGCCCCACTGCCAGCGCTGCGGCAGCGCCATCACGGTGCACACGGTGGAGCAGATGGTGGACGATCTGCTGACGCTCGCTTCCGGCGCGCGCGTTCAAGTGCTCGCGCCGCTGCCATGCGACGACCCGGGCGAATACCGGCAACAGATCGAGACGGTGATCCGGGCCGGGTTCGTGCGCATCAAGGTGGATGGGGAGATCCTGGAGCTTGCCGACCTGTCCGGCCCGGCGTCGCCCGGCCAGGCGGACCTTCCGGGCTCGGCTTCGCCGGCGCGAGCCGACCTGGTGGTGGACCGGCTGGCGATACGGGAAGGCGTCGCCAAGCGGCTCGCCGATTCCATCGAGGTCGCCCTGAAACACGGGGACGAGGTGGTGAAGATCGACGTGGACGAGGGGCCGGCTCCGGAGTCCCGCCGCTACACCCGGCGATCCGCCTGTCTGGAGTGCGGCGCGCCGTTCCCCCAAACCGTGCCGCAACTCTTCTCCTTCAACAGCCCCCACGGTGCCTGCCCCGCCTGTAACGGCCTGGGGATCCGGGGCCGGTCCCGGGGAGACGCGGACGCTTCGCCGCAGCCCTGTCCGAAGTGCGCGGGCACCCGGCTCCGTGGCGAAAGCCTCCAGGTGCGGCTCAACGGAATGGACATCGGGCAGGTTTCGGCGCTGCCGCTGAGCGATTTCAGGCGCTTCGTGGAAGAAATCGATCTCGATGGGCGCGAGAGCGAAGTGGCCGGCAACATCCTCCGGGAGATACGGGAGCGGACCGACACCCTGCTCCATCTGGAGCTGGGATACCTGTCCCTCGGCCGGTCCTCCGACAGCCTGTCGGGAGGCGAGTGCCAGCGAATCCGGCTGGCCGCCCACATCGGCGCCCGCCTGTCGGGCGTGATCTACGTCCTCGACGAACCCACCGTGGGACTCCACCCGCGGGACACCGCGCGGCTCCTCGGCATCCTGAGACAGCTCAGGGACTCGGGCAACACGGTGCTGGTGGTGGAACACGACCGCGATGTCATCGTGGCAGCCGACCACGTCATCGACATGGGCCCCGGCGCCGGCGCCGCGGGAGGGGAGGTGCTGGCGGCCGGAACCTTGGACGATATTCGCCGTAGCGGCGTCTCCAGGACCGCACCCTACCTGGCCGATGCCACGCCGGCGGTTTCACGGACGCACCGGACCCGGTGCGGCACGCTCTCGGTCAAAAACGCGCGCCTTCACAACCTCAAGAACATCCACGTGGACTTTCCCCTCGGCGTCATGAGCTGCGTGACCGGCGTGTCCGGATCGGGCAAGAGCAGCCTCGTGGTGGACACGATCCATGGGCAATGGCAGCGGCGCGGCTCCCCGGCGGCCGCCGCAAGGACCGCGCCGGCACCCGTCGCGGTCTCCGGGCTCGATGCCTTCGACCGTATCCTTTACGTGGATCAGGGCTCCATCGGGCGCAACAGCCGCTCCACCCCCGCCACCTACGGCGGGCTGTTCGATCCCCTGCGCCATCTCTTCGCGCGACTGCCCGAGGCCCGGATGCGGGGCTACGGTCCCGGACGCTTCTCCTACAACGCGGCCGGCGGACGGTGCGAGGCCTGCCTCGGGGCCGGAACGGTGGACATCGAGATGCAGTTTCTCCCGGACGTGTCGGTCACCTGCGATGTCTGCGGCGGGCGGCGCTACAACCGCGAAACCCTGGAGATCCGGTTCAAGGGCGCAAGTATCGCGGACGTCCTCGAGCTTACCGTATCCGAGGGCCTGGACTTCCTGGGCAACGTACCGCTGGTGCGACGGCGGCTCGAGAGCCTGTGGCAAGTAGGACTGGGCTACCTGCGGCTGGGACAGCCGGCCGCCACCTTGTCCGGCGGGGAGGCGCAGCGCGTCAAGCTGGCCCGGGAACTCGGAAAGAGCTCCGCCGGCAAGGTCCTGTACCTGTTCGATGAACCCACCACCGGACTGCACTTCGAGGAGGTGGGCAAGCTGGTGGAGATCCTCGACCGCCTGGTGGAATCCGGCCACACCGTGATCGCCATCGAGCACAATCCGGATTTCCTGCGGCACGCCGAC
>JAPOQB010000050.1 GCA_026710965.1 Deltaproteobacteria bacterium
GCCTCACCGTGCCGCAGTTGCTCAAGGTCAAGTACGGCGATTCCGTCGGCAGCATCTTCGGAAGCTGCAATTACCAGGTCAAGGGCGGGCTCGACCCCAAGACCGGCAAGGGCAAGGCCGCGGCCTTCTGGTTCTTCTCGGCGTGCGGCGCGGAAGTGGAGGTGGACGTGGAAACCGGCAAGGTCCGCGTCCTCGACATCGCCACCTCGGTGGACGTGGGCAAGGCCATCAACCCGCTCCAGTGCTGGCTTCAGAACGAGGGTTCCATGTTGGAGGCCCTGGGAGCGGCGTTCTTCGAGGAGATGGTGTTCGAGCAGGGCCAGCCGGTGAACGGCACTCTGCTGGAGTACATGCTGCCCTCCATGGAGGACCACCCGGACCGCTTTCAGTCGCTGCTGGTGGAGACCCCTCATCCCGACGGCCCGTTCGGCGCCAAGGGGATGGGGGAGGCGGCCATCCCGGCGGTCGCGCCGGCCATCGGCAATGCCGTGGCCAACGCCCTGGGCGGCGTCAACATCACCGAGCTGCCGCTCCGCCCGGAGCGGATCGTGGCGGCCCTGGCCGAGCGCGAAGCCGGCGCATCCCGGGAGAAGCAGCCATGAGGCACCTCATCACCGCCACCGTCAACGGACGCGAGCGCGAGCTCTCGGTCAAGTCCAGCCAGACCTTGCTGGAAGTGCTGCGGGACGACCTGCGCCTCAAGGGCACCCGCGAGGGCTGCAGCGTGGGCGTGTGCGGCTCCTGCACGGTGCTGGTGGACGGCAAGCCGGTGAGCTCGTGCCTGATGCTGGCGAGCAACGCGGAAGGCAGGGAAGTGCTCACCATCGAGGGCCTGAGCCGGTCCGGCAGCCTCGATCCGGTGCAGCAGGCGTTCCTGGACCACCAGGCGTTCCAGTGCGGGTTCTGCACACCCGGGATGATCATGGCCGTCAAGGGGCTGCTGAACGAGAACCCCAGGCCCGATGAGGCCGAGATGCGCGACTACCTCTCGGGCAACATCTGCCGTTGCGGCACCTACGTCGAGGTGATGGCCGCCATTGAGGAATTGACCGCCAAAACCTGACGACCGGGAGGAACGGCCATGGCTGAACGAATACTGGCGGGAACGCAGGAAGGCCTCCAGGTGTGGCGCGGCAAGGGGAACGTATGGGAGGAGCTGGACGTGTCGCTGGCTTCCGCCACGGTGGACGCCATCGACGGCCCCGCGCAGAGGCCCGAGACTGTTTACGCCAGCGTCGCCGGCGAGGGGCTCTGCCGTAGCGACGACGGCGGACAGCGCTGGCGTACGGTGTTCTCCGGCAACGTGCGGGCCGTGACCGTGGACCCCACCGATGCGGACGTGGTCTATGTGGGCACGGAACCCATCCATCTCCATCGGAGCGAGGACGGCGGCGAAAGCTGGGAAGAGTTGTCCGCCTTGCAGGACATGCCGTCCGAGGTGCGCGCCAAGTGGACCTATCCGCGCCCGCCTCACCGGGAGCACGTGCGACACATCTTTGTCTCCCCCGACGACCCCCGGGTGGTCTACGTCTGCCTGGAGCACGGCGGCATCGTACGCACCTTCGACCGCGGCGCCACCTTCGAGGACGTGAGCGGGGGCATCGACTATCTCGACATCCACCACATCAGCACCACGCCCAAGGGTGCGGGGCCCATGTTCGTGGCTACCGCCCAGGGCTTCTTCCGGAGTGACGAACCGGGCGCGGGCTGGCAGCGGGCGGAGAGCGGCATGACCCGGGACTACTTCCACGACTTCGTCTTCCTGCCCGGGACGCCGCCAGTGGTGCTGGTGGCCACCGCGGACAAGTCGCCGGGCTACTGGGACCGGCCGGAAAAGGCCCAGGGCGCGGTCTTCCGCAGCCGGGACCTGGCCGCGAGTTGGGAGCGGGTGGGCGTGGACCGGGGGCTTCCCGACCACATGCAGCAGATGGTGTGGGCGCTGACCCAACATCCGGAAGATCCGAAACGGGTCTATGCCGGCCTCGGCGCGGTCTCCCGCGGACGTTCCAGCGATGCGTCCCAGAAGGGCAAGGGCGACATCCTGGTTTCCGAGGACGAGGGCGAGTCCTGGGAGCGTTTGCCGCTGGAACTGCCGGCGGACCGGGTGCTGCTGGTGCGGCCGGAGTAGGGGAATTGGCGCCCTTCGACTTCGCTCCGCTGGCGCTCCGCTACGCTCAGGACGAACGGTGGTGGAACCATTCCCTGTTCCTCCTGGAGCCCTTCGTCGCGCCCAGGACGAACGGTCAAGGAACCATTCCCCCGTTCCTCTTGAGCCCTTCGTCAAGCTCAGGGCGAACGGTGGTGGGACCATTTCCCCGTTCGTCCTGAGCGTAGCGGAGCGCCAGCGGAGCGAAGTCGAAGGGCGCCATGATCGACGACGGACCCTCGTCAGAGTTTTTTTGACCGCGCCATGACCTACGCCATCTTCGATATCGAGACCCGCATCGACAAGAGCCTGGTCAAGTCGGTGCACGCCCCCAAGGAGGACATCTCCGACGGGGAGGCCTATGAGCGGCTCCGTACCGAGCGGGTAGCGCAAAGCGGCAGCGACTTTCTTCCCATCTCCTTCCATGTCCCGGTCTCCATCGCGGTGGGCATCGTGAACAGCGATGCCGTGCTGGTGGACGTGGAGACCCTGGGGGCCAACGACTACAGCGAGGAGGCCATCGTCCGTGACTTCTGGGAGCGGGTGGAGCGGTTCAACGGCACGCTGGTCTCGTTCAACGGCCGCAACTTCGACCTTCCGGTGCTGGAACTGCACGCGCTCAAGTACGCCTGCCGGGCGCCGCGCTACTTCAACCAGCGGTTCGGCCACCGTTACCGGTATTCGGAAGAAGGCCACTACGACCTCTACGACTTCATCGGCAACCACGGCGTCAACCGCATCCGCGGCGGCTTCAACCTCCTGTGCAAGCTCATCGGCCTGCGCGGCAAGGGCGATATCGACGGCTCCATGGTGCAGGACTTCTGGGAGGCCGGCCGGCTTGATGAGATCCACGAGTACTGCCGCCAGGACGTCATCCAGACCTACTTCCTGCTGCTGCGGGTGGAGCTGATGCGGGCCCGCATCGACCAGGCCCAGTTCGAGGCCGCCTGGGCCGCCACCGAACGCTTCCGCGACCAACTGGAGGAGGCGGACATCCCGGGCGGCGGCTCAGGCGAATCGTAGACGAGTCAACGCTCCAGCGTCTCCTTGGCCACGAAGGCCAGCAGCAGCGCCGACAGCCACAGTATCGGGGTCAGGGCGAGAAACGGCACTCCGGGATAGAACGCGTTGGCGAGCATGCCGCCGGCCAGGGGCGCGCCCAGACCGAAGAGGTCGGCGAGGGTGCGGCGCATGGCCTGAAGGCGGCCGCGGACGTGTTGGGGCGCCACGTCGTAGGTGGAAGTGGCGAGGCAGCCCAGGGAGAGGCCGTTGGCGATGCCGAGGACCGACAGCAGCACCGCCAATTGCAGGAAGGTGCCGGCCAGCGGGATGATCATGAAGATCACGGCCGGGATCACGGTGCTGGGGACCGTCGCCCATTTCCTGCCCACCTTGTCGAGCACGAAGCCCGCCGGCACGATCATGAAGAAGACGACCAGGCCGGAGATGGAGAAGAGCGCGCCCACCTGCACGGGAGTGAAGCCCAGGTACGCGCCGGCGTAGAGCGGCAGCATGCTCTGGAGCGTGAGCCGGAACATCAGGCTGGCGCCGGTGGCGACCACCAGGACCGCGTAGGTCGATTGCAGCGACGGCTCCACCTCGCGGTAGAGCGCGACGATGCGTCCGACCCAGTGGCGCGGCCCGAAACCCCCGGACGCGGTCCTCGTGGGAGTCCGCGGCGCCGCGCCGCTACCCGCTGGGCGGTCAACCACCAGACCGCACAGGGTGGCGAGCGCGGACACGAGGGCAGCGGCGAGGAACACGGTGCGGAAGCCAGCGGCCACGGTGAGGAAGCCGCCCACCAGCGGCCCGAGGGTCACGCCGCTGTGATGTACGCCGTGAAAGCCGCTCATGACCCGGCCGCGCTGGTTCTGGGCGGTCAGGTCGATGCCGGTGACCTCCCGCCCCATGGCCCATATCGCGTCGGCGGCGCCGATGACGAACAGCGCGATCAGCAGTCCGGAGAAGGCGGGGCTCAGGAACGCCGCGATGGCGGCGACGCCGGTGACGGCGGCGCCTCCCACCATCATCACCCGCGGCCCGACGCGGTCGAGCATGATGCCGCTCACCGGGGTGCCGCAGAAGCGGCCGGTGGCCCATGCCGTGACCGTCTGGGCGGCGGCACCCATGGAGATATCGAAGGATACGGCCAGGACCGGGATGGTGGGCAGCACCATGCCCCAGGCGAGTCCCGAGAACAGGGAACTGCCGTACAAGAGAAAAAAGTTGCGCAGCACGCGCGGCCCGAGCCAGGCGGTGGAGGCCACGGTCACAGTGCCCTTCCATGGGCCGGAAGGCGGATAGAGGCGCCGCGGCTCACTTCCAGGCCCCTCCCCCCAGGGTGATGGCCACCGTTCCGATCACTACCGCGACACTGCCGCCTACCGTCCTCAGCGTCACCATCTCGATGCTGCGCAGGAAGACCACGGTGAAGACCAACACCCACATGGGCTGGGTCGCGACCATGGGGGTCACGATGACCACCGGCCCCACGCTGAGGGCGGTGTTGAACAGGAGAAAGCCCACGTTCTCCAGGACCGCGGCCGTCAGAAACGGTTTCATGGCGCGCCGGTCCCACACGGGCCGGCCGAAGCCGCGTGGCAATGCCAGGAAGCCCGCGAAGGTCACCAGGGACACCACCCCGACGATGGCCGCGAACAGGATCGGGTAGCCTGCCGTCTTGAGCGAGAAGCGGGCGATATTGTGGACCACGGCCGCGGTAATGGCCCCGGACAGGGAGTAGGCGCCGTGCCACCAGCGCGCGGCGGAGAGTCTCTCCTCCTCCCGCCAGGAGATCAGCACGATGCCCGCCACCACCAGGATGATTCCGGTGAGCAGCGGCGCGGTGGCGGTTTCGCCCAGGAACGTCAGTGCCAGCAGCGCGCTGAAGAGGGGATGCGTGGAGCGGAGCGCCGTGCCCCGGGCCGCGCCGATCTTCGAGATGCCGGTGTAGGTGAGCCAGCGCAGCACCGGCATCAGGAACCCCACCGTGACCGCCGCCCACAGAAAGCCCCTGCCCACGTCGGGGATGCCGGTGAAGGCCCCCACCAGGCTCCACAGGATCACGGTCTGCGAGATCAGCGAGAGC
>JAPOQB010000049.1 GCA_026710965.1 Deltaproteobacteria bacterium
GAAGGCCCACACCGGCACGCCGTCCGCGCAGTACTACATGAGCCTTCTGTTCGATGCCGCGTCCAAGGGCAAGATCTCCCAGGAACGCGTGGTGGAGGCCACCTCCACCAGACCCGCGCAGATCTTCGGCGTCCACAACAAGGGCCGCATCGAGGTGGGCTACGACGCCGACCTGGTGCTGGTGGACCTGAACGCCGAGAAGGAGATCCGCGACGAGGACGTCCTGAGCCTCATCGGCTGGTCGCCCTATGCCGGCCGCAAGTTGAAAGGCTGGCCCGTGCGCACCTTCGTGCGCGGCACCACCGTGTACCGGGACGGCAAGGTGGTGGGAAACAAGGGTCACGGCCGCCAGGCCAAGGCAAGTTACCCCGGTTAGCTGCGAACCCGCGCCGCGGCGGATTCCCGCGGGGGCGACCGGCCGGTCGCCCCCGCATACGACTACCCGGGAAGCGCTCGCGGAACCCCGGGCCTTGCCCACGGAATGCCCGTGTCGGCCGCTGGCGGTCAGGCGATGAACACCCTTCCGCCGTCCACGTTGAGCAGTTGCCCGCTGATCATGTCGCTGTCGTCCGAGGCCAGGAACACCACCACTCCGTCAAGGTCCGCGGGCAACAGATGCCGCTCGATGCAGCGCTGCCGCAGCATGTGCTCGGACGTCTCCGGCACCTCCCGCGCCTGCGAGGTGTCGACCCCTCCCGGCGCGATGGCGTTGACGTTGATGTTGAAGGGGCCGAGGTCCGCGGCCAGCGCGCGGGTCAGCCCGATGACTCCCATCTTGGACGCCGCGTATTGATGGCTCAGCGTGCGGCCGTGGAGCGCCACGCTGGAGCTGATGTTGATGATCTTCCCCTTGCTCGACCGTTTCATGTAGGGGACCACGGCCCGCGAGACCAGAAACGTCCCGGTGAGGTTCACCGCGATGATCCGGTGCCAGTCGGCCACGTCGGTCTCCTCAATGGGAACCCGCGGCGTGTTGCGCACGATACCGGCGTTGTTTACCAGGATATCGATGCCGCCGAAGTGGTCGAAGGCCTTCTTCGCTCCGTCCAGGGTCTGCTCTTCCGAGGCCACGTCCATCTCCACCGCCAGCGCCTTCCGCCCCTCCGCCGCCACCAGCCGGGCGGTCTCCTGGACGCCGGCGAAGTTCACGTCGGCCGCGCACACGTGAGCTCCCTCCGCCGCCAGCCGCACCGCATACGCCCGGCCCAGGCCGGTGGCCGCGCCGGTTACCAGGGCAACTCGATTTTCGAGTCTCATGGTTGCGCTCCGTTTTCCTGGCTGAACGGGTCCGCAACCACCGGTTGCCGCGACCCAGCCGCCGGGGGGACTGCCCGCCCGACGACACCCGTGTGCCGGCTCTCCAGCTCGAGCAGGAACCTCTTGATCTCGAGACCGCCGGCGTAGCCGGTCAATCTCCCGTCACCGCCGATCACCCGATGACAGGGGACGACGATGGGAAGCGGGTTGCGGCCGTTGGCCGCTCCCACCGCGCGGACGGCCCGGGGCTGTCCCATGGCCCGGGCCTGCTCGCCGTAGGAACAGGTGACGCCGTAAGGGATCTCCCGAAGCGCCTGCCAGACGCGCAACTGAAACGCCGTCCCCGAAGGGGCCAGCGGCAGGTCGAACCGTTGCCGGCGCCCCGCGAAGTACTCGCCGAGCTGCCCGGTCGCATCCGCCACCACCGCGCCGCCGCGGCGCCAGCCCTCCGGCACCTTGCCGGGATAGCTGCCCTCGCGGAAGCTGATCATCCTGAGCGCGGCGTCGTCCGCCACGATCAGGAGATCCCCCGCCGGGCTTTCCATCCAGTCGTAGTTCATGCGCTTCCCCCCTCAGCGTGTCCGTCCTCGACCGCCACCGTCCAGCCGTGCCGGTCCGGCAGGCGGCCGCGCTGGATGTCCGAGAGGACGTCGTAAAGGCGCCGGGCCACCGGACCCACCTCGCCGTCATGGACACGGATCCGCTCGCCCCTGTAAGCCAGCTCGCCCACCGGCGAGATGA
>JAPOQB010000375.1 GCA_026710965.1 Deltaproteobacteria bacterium
CAGCGTGGTCCCGTGATTGACGAAACGGGCCTCGCCGGGCGCCAGGTTCCCCTTCGCGAAGCAGTCGAGGATCCCCTCCACGAAATTGTCGTAGGTCGTGGGGCTCTTGGTATACGTCGCGCCGCCCGTCTCGTGATCGAACGCCACCAGGTCTGTGAAGGTGCCTCCGATATCCACCGCGACGACGTAGGGCATCAGTTTCTCCGGCACATGGGATGGACGTTGACTCGGTCGCGAAGCGCCTGCCGGGGGGCTCAGTCCGACGCGTCCAGGATGATGAGCTGCAGCCGGTTTCCGGCGGGATCGTAGAGGTAGACGCTCTTCTCGCCGGGGGCGCGCTGCGCGGCGCGGAGGCCCGCCTGGTCGAGATAGGTGGCCCCCATGGCGAGGTGGCTGATGTCCTCGTAGGCGATCACGATGTTTCCCCCTGCTGGCGGACCGAGAATTCGTCGTCGGCGTCCCGCACACGAATGGTGCGGTGGAGCGGGACCTCCGGAGGATGGGTCACCGGCCCTTCGTAGGGAACGCCGCTCTGGGGTGATCCGGGAAAGAACTTGATGCGCTCTTTCGGCAGGGTGACGTACACCCGGTCGTTGATGGGCGCCTTCTCCATCGTCTTGATGTGCAGCAGGATCCCGGCTACCCGCACCTCGTGCACGGACTGGTCGCCCAGGAAAGTACGGGACACGAGCTCGCCTTCGAACTCGTTGTCGCGGCCGGTGGGCACGGGGCTTACCTCGAGGTCCTCGGGCCGGATCCCCAGGGTGCCGGCGAGGCCGGCCTGATCCGCCCGCAGGGTCTTCAGGCTGCCCAGCGTCGTGTCGATGGTCCCGCCGCCGGCCGTCTGGGCATCCATCCAGTTGATGGAGCCGAAGAACTCGGCCACGACCCGATTCGCGGGCCCCTCGTACAGTTCTTCGGGCGCGCCCACGGAAACGATGGCGCCCAGGCTCATGACCGCGATGCGGTCGGCCACCACCATGGCCTCGACCTGATCGTGGGTCACGTACAGCACGGTGATGTTGAGGCGTTTGGCCAGATCGCGGATCTGTCCCCGCATATCTTCTCTCAGCCGTGCGTCCAGGTTGCTGAGGGGCTCGTCCATGAGCAACAGCTTCGGACTCACCGCCAGAGCCCGCGCCAACGCCACCCGCTGCTGCTGGCCCCCGCTCAACAGCGGCGACGGCCGCTCGGCATAGTCCTCCAGTTGCACCAGCTTCAGCGACTCGTAGACCTGTTCCCGCACCAGGGTTTTGGCGATCTTCTTCCGTCCGCGCGTCAGCGGCAGCGCGACGTTCTGAAAGACGGTCATGTGAGGCCAGATGGCGTAGGACTGGAACACCATGCCGATCTTCCGGTCCTCGGGCGGCGCGCAGATCCCGCGGCTCCCGGAGAAGACCGTCGCACCGTCGATCTCGATCTCTCCGGCATCCGGCATTTCCAGGCCGGCCACGCAGCGCAACAGCGTCGTCTTCCCGGAGCCGCTGGGGCCCAGGAGCACGAAGAACTCGCCCTCGGCGACTCCTTGCGTGACGTTGCCGAGGGCCTCGACCTCGTTGCCGCCCACTCTGAAGACTTTGCGCAGATTCCTGACTTCGAGCATGGGGGGTCTCCGGTTGGGTGCGGCCCTATTGGATCGGATGCCGCTTCAAAAAGTCCTGCAGTGCCGTCAGCGCGCCGGTGCCGTCCCAGAAGGTCATGTGCCGGACCCCGGGTATGAGGGCCAGTTCGGCCCCGGGTATGGCCTGTCCCAGCATACGCGCGGTGCCCACCGGGGTGCTGCCGCGCCGCTCGACCTCGTCGTCCTCGCCGCACAGCACCAGTGTCGGCACCTTCACCTCCGGGGCCGTGGCCAGGGCATCCCAGGAAAGACGGGCGAGCTCGTGGCGGCGGAACATCTCCACCGTGGACTGTCCCGACCACAGGGCGTCCGACAGGGCCGCGGCGGCTTCGCGGTTGGCGTGATAGAACGTCGGGTTGAACGCCATGCCGTCGTTGTCCACATGGGATCGTATGTATTGCTCGAATCCCATCTCCCGGATCTCCCCGGCGGCATCGGAAGACAGTTCCCGCGGGTCGCCGCCGAGGGTTCTGGACCCCGGGCCGCTGGCGGACATGGTGAGCGTGGCCACGAGGTCGGGCCGCTGGATGGCCAGGGCCTGGAGGATCTGGCTGCCCATGGCGAAGCCCACCACGTGGCAGCGCGAAATGCCGAGATGCGCCAGCAGCGCGGCGCAGTCATCCGCGAACTGGCGGACGGTGTAGCCGTCCTCGGGTTGGCTGGTACGGCCGGTGCCGCGGCAGTCCATGATGACGGTCTCCCAGTTTTGGCTCAGGGTGGGGACCACCTGGAGTTTCCAGGGGTCCGACGGCCACCACGACGCCGGCACGAACAGCACCGGCTCTCCGGCGCCCTGCCGCTCGTAGTACATATCCAGTCCGTCCAGGTTTGCGATGGGCATTGAAGTCTCCGGGTTTGATGAGGCGCG
>JAPOQB010000048.1 GCA_026710965.1 Deltaproteobacteria bacterium
CCCTGCCCGTCACCGTAGACGTCGAGCGGCGCTCGCTCAGCGCCTATGCGGAGGCCGTGTCATGAGGGCCGAGGCAAGCAACCGGCGCGATCGGCTGCGGGCGATGCTGGCGGACCTGAAGATGCCAGGCGCGCTCGAGGCCGTCGACGACGTCCTGGCCCAGGCCGACAGCGGGGCGGCCACCGCCAGCGAGGCTATCGAGCAGTTGTTGGACGCCCAGATCGCGCTGCGCAACAACCGCCGCCTCCAGACCGCCATGCGCTCGTCGCGGCTGCCGGCGGTGAAGACCCTGGAGCAGTTCGACTTCGCCTTCCAGCCCAGCATCAAGCGCGAGCAGATCGAGAGCCTCCACGAACTCGGCTTCCTGGACCGCCGCGAGAACGTCATTTTTCTCGGCCCGCCGAGTCGGGCTTCATAATGCACACCTCTCTACGTTACTGGAAATCCAGTTCTTTCTGATCCGTGTTGGCTGTTAGCGGATGGTGGGGAACTACGACCGCGCCATCGAGTCCCGTGATCTGCGCCTCCGACACCGCCCAAGGCGCCCCCTTGCAGAGTTGCCGCGCCGTAATCGTTCCCGCGCTGATGAGACGCAGGACCGTCATCGTGCTGACCCTGAGCCTGCCCGCAGTCTCCTTGAGAGTGAGTTCTCCGCGTTCCCCCATCTCGCCCGGCCGGTACACGGGAACCGTGTGATGGCACCGGAAGCTGCGGACCCGCATCTCCGTCCATGCGTTGCCGCGTCCGGTCCGCTTGCCCAGCCGATTCAGCGTGGCCGCTATGGCGCTGTCCGGCTGCTGTCGGGCAAGGCCGCGGATCAGCTCACCGACCTCCGCGCTGGTCCGCCACCGATGTTGCCCGGTGTGGTTGCGGGCAACGCTCAGGCGGGTGTGATCGCCACCGCGCCAGTGCAGCAGGAGTTCGATGCGGTCCTCGGCCGAGGTGGCTACGATCTCTTCCAGCACCGCGCGCAGTATCCGCTTGCGGGTTTCCGCCGTGGCGCCGGGGTGCTCCCAGACCATCTCAAGGTCGCCCTCGAGCGCCAGCAGCCGCTCCTTGTCCTCGCCGGACAAGGCATCCGGCTGGACAGCCGCCGTGGCCGCCAACCGCTCTTCCTGCCTCGCCACCTCCGCCAGCCGCTCGTTCCATCTGCGCTCGAGCTCCGCCGCCACCAGCCGGTTCTGCGGGTCCACCGCATCGTACTGGCGACGCGCAAGATCCGCCTCGTAGCGCGCCTGGGTCAAGCCCAGCTCCACCTGGCGCCGCGTCTCGGCGACGTCCTCCTCCCTCATCGCCACGGCTTCCACCGAGGCCTCGATGCCGAGCGGGCTCAACAGCCGTAGCACCTCCTCGGCAACCGCCGAGTCCACACGAACGCCGCCGAACGAGATGCAGCGCCGAGTCCCATGGTTGAGGTGCGCCCCGCGGCAACTGTAGCGGACGCAGTAGCCGTCGGTGCCGCTATAGGAAACATGCAACCGCCGCCCGCAGTGACCGCAGCGCAAGAGCCCCGCCAGCAGCGCATCGCCACGGCGAACCGCGCCCCGTGTCATCAACCCCTTGCAGTTGGCGTTGTCGGCGATCAAACGCTGGTTCCTCTCGAACTCCTCCCAGGAAACATGACCCTCATGGTGATCCACGATCAACACGTCCCAGGCCTCGCGGTCCCGGCGATGGCCCCGGCTGACCCGCTTGCGGCCGCCTTCCACCGTCACCCGGCTCCCCGTCCGGCCGAACGCGTAGGCCCCGCCGTACACCGGGTTCGTCAGCAAGTGATGAATGGTATTGTAAACGGGCGGTTTCCAGACGGTTCGCCGGGTCTCGCCGTCCACCGCCGGCAGCAGCACTTCCTCCTGACGGAGCCAAAGATGGACCTGCCGAACGCTCTGGAACTCTGAGAACTTCCGGAACAATCCTTATGGGGCTTTGGGAAAGGGGCCGGAATCCGCAATAGGCATTCTCCCCGGCGGCAATCGGGGGGTGACAAGGAGAGGCAATGAGCAAGGACGATTTGCAGAAACGGCAAGATGAGGGCGAGTCCGATCTTGGCTGGATGAACGAGAGCCTCGCGAAATCCCTGAGCGCCCTGAATGCAATTCTGGCGTGGATCGTCATTGGCGCCTTTGTCGTGGCAGGGATTACGATCGGGGAGAAGTGGTCCCCAGACTATGGCTGGATAGTTGGCGTCCTTGTCGGTTTGATAGTGGGCTGGCTTGTGGCGGTTGTTCTGTTTGGGACCCTTGCGGTGTTGCTCAACATGAGAGCGTTGCTCGAGGACATACGAGACTTGCTCAAGGAGGGTAAGGCGAAGGAAGAGCAACATGGAGGAACGAACTGATGAAGATCAGAGTGGCAGAAAAAAATGACTACGTTCTCCCCGGTGGGGTGGAGTTGCCGAAGGGATGGGAACTTGGCCAAGTGCTTTACGATGGGAAAGCGGATGGATGGTCTGCCGCGGAAGGCAAGTACAAGAGAAAATCCAAGCTCGCCATCCGTTGGAATGGAAACCTCTCTCGCCTAAAGGATCGACATGGCGTTCTGGTCGAACGCAGGGGAGCTGCATGGTTCATCGTGCCTGATGAGCTTGAGAATGAGATACGGAGGGTCCTGGACTCAATGAAGAAATCTCGGCAAAGAGAAGGGACGGACCAATGAAGGAGGCGGCCAGGGTGGTGCTTCCCGAAGCCGCCTTCGAGGTGCTGGACATGGCCATACTCTCGCTCGACATCCGCGCCGCGAATGCGCTGGAGCACGTAGCCACGTTCGCACAGGCCATGAGGGCATCGGATGTTCAGGCTTGATGCGACCACCTCAAGGAGCACCAGAACGGCGGGAGCGAGTAACCACGATTCGGAAACGCGGTTCGCGGAGCGTCAACGGCGGCACGGAATCGCCGAATCGGCATGTTTGGTGGGGTCAACGGCAGCGCGGGAGCGCGTTACAAACGCCAAACGCACACGCGCCGCCGGAATCGCGGTCGCTGGGACGCCGTGTTGACCATGTGTTGATTGTTCGTGAGCGAATCATCCGGTCCTTCAAGAGGAGTGTTTTACTTCTTTGTTTTCAGCTAGTTATGGGCAGCGGGCGGTAGGACAAGCCCAGCACGCCCAAGTTTCAAACCCGCCCGCGATTCAATCCTCCCGCGAGAAACGCCGTCAGTGGAGCGCCCGTGACTGCTTCCTGATCCTTTTGATCTGCTCCTTCACCGTCGTCGCGCTGCCGGAATCCGGCGCCAACTCCAGAAATCTCTCGAGATCGGTCAGCGCACCCGCGCCGTCCTCCAGCCGCAACCGGAGCAGGCCGCGGTCCCGCACCTGCTCGGGATCGTCCGGGTTCAGGATCACCAGTTGCTCCACCACCCGCAGGCAGCGTTCCGGGTCCTGGCGATTGGCGTAGATCAGCTTGATGTTGTTCAACATGCGCTGGACGATCTGCCGGCTGGACACGGCGAACAGGTGTTCGGGCTGAACCTGGAGGCGGCCGCCGTAAAGCTTGTCCAGCAACTCCTGAAGGTCCGGCGGCGACAGGATGCTGCCGCCGTGGAAGGGATCCACGAAGATCTCCTCACCGTCGCACTCGGTCTTCACCAGGAAATGCCCGGGGAAACCCACGCCCCGGACATCCAGACCCACCCTTCGGGCCACCTCCATGTAGAGCACCGACAGGGTGATGGGTATCCCGGTCTTGCGCGCCATGACCCGGTTGAGAAAGCTGTTCTCGGGATCGTAGTAGTCGTCGGCGTTGCCCTTGAAGCCCTGCTGCTTGAACAGGACATAGTCCACACACGCCAACCGCCGGTAGGCGTCTTCCGCGTCGCCGCCCACCTCGCTCACGCTCTCGGCCATGCGGTCCAGGCGGGTCAGGTATTCCCGGACGTCGAGTTCGGGATACTCGGACAGGGCGATGGTCAGGGCTACACGGGCGAGGTCTATCTCCGACCCGGAAACCGCTTCGGCAAAGGCACGGTACTGCACACTGTCGTCCATTTCCCCTCCAGAGCGAGGCCCCGGCGGCCTCGCTCTCCGTGCCCGTCAGCGAGGGTCGGAGACCACGTCCAACACGGCCGGAAGCCGCTGCTCCTTCACCACCTTGTAGGCCCGTTCCAGCGCGGGGCCCAGCTCCGCCGGCGTGCGGATTGGCCCTTCGCCCCAGACCCCGAAGCACTC